>NZ_CAUVXP010000038.1:0-38946 GCF_963555955.1 Protofrankia sp. Cas3 | reverse complement strand
GACAGGCCGTAATGGGTGTGGAAGAGCACGAAAGTGGTGAGAAAGAAGAACGCCTCACGGGTGAAGTGCAGCAGCATGAGAGCGGCGTTACCGCCGACGCTCTGGAACGGGTTCGTACCGCCCGTCGTGTGGACGCCGACCACCGCGACAAAGGTCAGCAGGCGGACCAGGTCGACGTCGTGCAGATGCGCCGGCCGCCGAGCCATGCCGGGACCGGTGCCAGGACCAACGACCGGCGGCTCCGGTCGTTGGTCCTGGGAAGAGCCCGGCGCTGTGGTGGTGGCCCGTACCGGGCTCGGCGTCGCCGTCGTCGTCATCCGAATCCGTTCGCACAGTCGAGCCGGTCACGCAGGCGTTGGTTTCCAGCGGGGCGGTTGCCGGCGAGTCGCCGCATCACCTTGCCGGTGGGTCCGACCGGCAGCGCGTCGACGACGTCGATGGCAACTGGACGCTTGAAGCGCTCCAGGACGGACTCACAGCGGGCGGCCAGATCGGCGGTGAGGCTCTCGTCGGCCCCGGCGGCTGGTACCACCAATGCAACCGGTGTCTGGCCGAGAACCGGATCGGGGCGGCCGACAACCACGGCCGCATCCACCCGGGGATCGGCAAGCAGGACCTCCTCCACCTCGCGTGGGAAGATCTTCTCGCCACCCCTGTTGATCACATCGTCGGTGCGGCCGGCGAGGAACAGGTACCGATCGGCGTCGAAATACCCCAGGTCGCCGGTATCGAGCCAACCGTCGGCGTCAATCCGCTCGTTTCCGGCCTCGCCCACATAGGCTCTGATCACCCCGGCGCCGCGGATCTGGACGCGGCCCGTGACGCCATCGGGGCACTCCTGCCCGTCCTCGTCGACCACCCGTACCTGCGTGGCGACCGGTAGCCCGACCGAGCCCGCCTTGCGCACGCCACGCAGCGGATTGGCCGCTATCTGGCTCGCGGCCTCGGTCATGCCGTAGGTCTCCAGCACCCCGATGCCCGTGGCCTGCTCGAACGCGTGCAGCACCGCGACAGGCAACGCGGCCGACGCGGACCGGACAAAACGCACCCTGGTCGAACGCGCCTGCCCGACATCCGGGTCGCGCGCGAGGATGGTCACGATGGCCGGTACGGCGTTGATCCAGGTCACGTCGTGTTCGACGATCCGTCGCCAGAATCCCCGGCGGCGGAATCGGGTGTCCAACACGACCGCGCCGCCCGCGGTCAGGGTGGCCAGCAGCCCTACCACCTCGGCGTTGACGTGGAACAGGGGCAGCGGACAGAACCCGATGTCGTCGCTGGTAAGGCCGTGATGGACGGCCACCGCACGCGCGACGTGCACGAGCTGTGCCTCGCCGAGGAAGATCTGCTTGGCCGTCCCCGTGGTCCCTGAGGTGGACAGCACCACCCCACCGCCGGCGGCCGGCCGGTCAGCGGTAGGAGCTGGACCGCGGTGGTCGACCCGGGCGGGGCGCGGGCCGACCCGCCCGACGCCGGCCGCCGCAGGTAGCTCCCGGTCGGTGACCACCAGGGCAGGTCCGGCCATCGTGAGCATCCGCTGCAGCTCCGCCGGGGGAGCGTCTGGGCTCAACGGGACGGCGTGGCGTCCGCTGGTGATGGCTCCGAGGTAGGCGGCGGCGAAATCCACCGGATCGGCGACGACGATCGCCACTCGCTGTCCGGGTCGGCAGCCGGCACGGTCGAATTCCGACCACCAGTCACCTACTGTGGCACCGAGTTCGTCGTAGTGCATGCGCCGGCCGCTGCCTGCGTCCACGAGACAGACCCGACGGGGATGGTCCCGACTATGAGCCTCCAGTAGCTCGATCATGCGGCGGTGGCCCGTGGGCGACCGCTCGTCCAGATCCATCGAACGAGGGCTGTCAAGGGTAGCAGGCACGTTCGCATCCTTCTCGAACAACGTTAACGAAACCTCGGGACCCGATGAGAGTTTACCGACGGACCTGCTGGCGGATCATGTTTGCATGGATGGTAAAATTTCGCCGCCTGCCCTGATCTCTCAGCGATTCCACAGCTGGTATTAAAGCCGTTCTCATGTGATGGTGGAAGGGTAGGGGTGGTATTTGGTGTGCGTGGTGATTTCATCCCGCACGCTGGATCCCCGGACCAGTCAGGTGCCGCTCCAGGAGGTGGCCGTTATGATCACCAGTGCTCTCACTCTGCCTGCACGCCAGCCGAAGCCACGTTCCCGTGGAATCACGATAGTGATCGACAATGGCCTGCCGACAGGCTATTTCCGCGATGCCGTCGCCAGTTTCTGCGATCATATTGACCTGGTGAAGTTCGGCTGGGGTACGTCGCTCGTGACAGCCGGGATGGCCGATAAGATCGCCTGTCTGCGCGGCCTGGGTATCGACTTCCTCTTCGGCGGTACCCTGTTCGAAAAGCACATTCTACAGGGTCGTTTCGACGATTTCCGGGAGCTGTGTCGCGAGCAGGGCTGTCGGTATGTGGAGGTGTCGAACGGGACCATCGACCTCGGTGTCGAGGAGAAGGCGAGCTACGTTGCCAAACTCGCCGACGAATTCGTCGTGCTGAGCGAGGTCGGATTCAAGGATGCCGAACGTTCCGAGCGTCAGTCGCCGTCCCGGTGGATCGCCGCCATTCGGACCGACCTGCATGCCGGCGCCCAGATGGTGATCCTGGAAGCACGTGAGACCGGGACCAGCGGCATCTGCCGGCCGGACGGGCAGTTGCGGTTCGGTCTGATCGAGGACATCCTGGACTCCGGCGTGCCAGTCGATCGACTGGTGTTCGAGACGCCTACCAAGACGCTGCAGACCCACTTCATCCGCCGGGTCGGTCCGGATGTCAACCTCGGAAACGTGCACGCCGCCGACGTCGTGGGCCTGGAGACCCTGCGGCTCGGGCTCCGGTCGGACACGCTGCTGGCCTTCGAGTAGAGGAGCGGGCCGTGCGAAACACCGCCGATGTCTTTCATCTCGCCATTCCCGTGATGGACCTGGCGGCGGCGCAGCGATTCTATGTGGACCTGCTCGGTTGCCGGCTCGCCCGCCGTTATTCCGACCGGATCACGCTCGACTTCTTCGGCGACCAGCTTGTCTGCCACCTCACTCCTGATTATGAACCTGGCGAGGCGACGTTGTACCCGCGCCATTTCGGCGTGACATTCCGGGACGGTGCCGACTTCGACGCACTGCTGCGCCTGGTCGAACTGCGCGAGGTGGCGGTCTTCCAGCCCGAACAGGTACGTTTCGCCGGGCTGGTCGAAGAGCATCGGACCGTGGTGCTGCGCGACCCGTCGGGCAACCTGCTCGAATTCAAACACTATGTCGACCCGCGGATGATGTACTGACCCTCAGGAGGGCGTGTCGTCGGCTACCGGGACCCCTGATCGGAGCATTCGGGCGTTAATGGTCAATAATATGCGACATCGCACTCGTTCTGTTCTGGTCGGGAGTGGTTGACAAGTGGCAGACTGTCGTGTTCGGAGGAGGTGAACTGTGGTCAACGAGGCTGATCGTTTTGAGGTGCCCCTGTACAGTGTCGCCGAGGCCGGCCGGTACCTGCGGGTGCCGACCTCGACCTTCACGACGTGGGCATATGGGTACATACGCCAGCGGCCGGGACGGTCTCCGGTTCGCGGTGAGCCGATTGTCACAGCGTGTTCGACGCCGGAGCACGGCGAGGCCGTGGTGCCGTTCATCGGTCTTGCCGAGGGCCTGGTGCTCGCGGCGATCCGGCGCGCAGGTGTGCCGCTTCAGCGCATCCGGCCTGCTCTCACCCGCCTGTCCGAGGAGCTCGGGATCGAGCACGTCCTTGCGTCCAAGGCCCTCTACACCGACGGCGCAGAGGTGCTCTACGACTTCGCCGAGAGCCAGGGCGATACGCCCGAAGCGCGGGGTGCGCGGGACTTGGTAGCCGTGCGCAAAGGCCAGCGGGTGTTCGGGGATGTCGTCGATGCCTACTTGCAGCGCGTCGACTTCGCGCCCGATGGCTATGCCCGGCTCATTCGCCTGCCCGAGTACCAGCACGCCGAGATTGTGGTCGACCCCAGTCGCGGGTTCGGTCAGCCGATCTTCTCCCGTGGCGGAGCCAGGCTCGAAGACGTCCTGGGACGGTTCCACGCCGGCGAGCAGCTCGCGGAGGTCGCCGAAGAGTTCGGCGTCCCCCCGGACGAGCTGGAAGACGCCGTACGGATCGCCAGCAAACCCGCTGCCTAGTGGCACATCCCGAGGGGCTTCCCCACGTCTTCGTCGACCGTAGCCTCGGTCGCATCACAGTCCCTCGGCTGCTGCGGCAAGCCGGCATCGAGCTGACGACGCTCGCCGAGCACTATGGCATCCCGCACGACGAGAAGGTTGACGACGTCACCTGGCTCACCGATACCGCTCGGCTCGGCTCGGCTGGATCGGGTTCATGAAGGACGAGAGGATCAGACGCAGACCCACCGAGAAGGCAGCCGTCATGAAACACGCTGCTTGCTGCTTCTACATCACTTGGCAGAACCTGTCCGGTCCAGAGATGGCCCAGCGGCTGATCGACAATCGTGATGCGATCGTCACCGCGTGCGCCGAGGCGGGACCGTTCATCTATGCTGTTCACTCCAACCAGATCAAAAAGATGGATCTTGGTTAGAGCGCCCGGCGACAGGGGCGTGGATGAAGGTGCGGGGCTGGGTCCTCCGGGCGCGCGACGCGAATAATGATCGCGCGCCCTTCGGCCCCATTGGGACGGCTACCGCGGAGGCGAGCCAGCTCATGGGGAGGCCCCACCGACGAAGAACCAGGTCGTCCTACAGGGAGCGGCGGTAGGCGTCGAAGGCACGGGTGGCGAGCATCCCGGCCATCGTTGCCAGCGCGGTGAGGCAGCACAGATAGATGCTGACCGTCAGCCAGTCCGGGTCGGTCGAGCCGGCCTCGCGGGCGGCACTGACCGCCCAGTCCACCGGGTTGACCCGCGAGATGACCTGCATCCAGCCGGGCATGAGGTTGCGCGCCATGATGGCTGATGACATGAACGTCAACGGCAGGATGGCGAAGTTCACCGCCGCGATCAGGGCGTCCTCCTTGCGCACGATCAGGGCCAGCGCGTGTGAGAAGGCTGCGACCGTGACCGCGACGAGCGACGCGGCGCTGAGCAGGACGGCCGGGCCGACCAGTCCGTTGCGGTAGTGGGTCCCGACGGCCCAGCCGAGCAGCATGATGATGATCGACTGGATGGCGGTGACGACCGCCTGGTAGACGAGCGCGCTACTGATCAGTGCCGACTTCCGGACCGGGGACGTGAGCATCCGATCCATCACGCCGCGATCGATGTCGATGATGACCCTCATCCCGGACCAGCCAGCCGAGAACAGGGCGCTCATCACCACGACGCCCGGGGTCAGGAAATCGAAGTAGGACCCGTCGCCGAAGCCGGGAACATCGACGACCCGACGGAACAGTGAGCCGAACAGGGGCAGCCAGACCACGGCCTGCACGATCGTGATCGCCAGGTATGCCGGCTGGCGCAGCATGGCGCGCAGGTGCCGTACGGTCAACCAGCGCAGCTGGCGGCCTGCGGAGGCCGCGTACTCAGTCGCCGATGCTGGCACCGATCCCGGCCGGGGTACCGGAATGTCCGCCGACAGGCCGGGCCGGGTGGTGCTGTCCGCGATAGCCGTGCTGGTACCGGCGCCGGTGACCGCGCTGCCTGACATCACGCCACTTCCTTCTTTTCCTGGACGCCCGGGAGAAGGACGTCGTTTCCCCTGGCATCGTCCGCGCGCGGAGCAGCATCGTCCGCGCGCGGACCAGGCTCGCCGGTGGCCACGAAGCGGCGACCGACATGGCGCAGGTAGACGTCGTCCAGCGACGGTCGGGCGATCGTCGCGGCGATGACCGTGACCTCCACCCGATCGAGGGCGGCGAAAACGGCGGGCAGCGACGACGCGCCGTCGGCCACCCGGCTGTGGACCTCCCGGCCGTCCACCGTGGTTTCGCTGACCCCGGCGACCTCGTTCAGGGCCGTGGTGACCCGGTCCGCGAGAGCGCTGTCGGCAACGGTCGCGAGCTCCAGGTGGACGGCGTCACCACGCAGCTCGCTCTTGAGTTCGTCCGGGCTGCCTTCGACGAGGATGCGGCCGTCGTCGATGATGGCGACCTTGGATGCAAGCCGGTCGGCCTCCTCCAGGTAGTGGGTGGTGAGCAGGATCGTCAGCCCGTCCGCGGCGAGTGAACCGATCTCGTCCCACATCTGTGCGCGCGCGTGCGGATCGAGCCCGGTGGTGGGTTCGTCGAGGAACAGCACGCTGGGCCGGTGGACCAGGCCGACGGCAACGTCGAGTTTTCGGAGCATGCCGCCGGAGTAGGTGCGTGCCGGCCGGTCGGCAGCCTGGGTCAGCTCGAACCGTTGGAGCAGGTCGGTGACCCGGGTGGTCAGCCCGGCGCGGGGAAGCCCGTGCAGGTGCGCCGCGAGCGCGATGTTCTCCCGCCCGGTTGCTTCCAGATCGATACCGGAACGCTGCGTGACAACCCCGATCGCCTGCCGCACCTGGCCGGGATGGGCGAGGACGTCGAGCCCGGCGACCGTGGCCGCACCGGAGTCAGGACGTGACAGCGTGGTGAGGATCTTCACCGTGGTGGACTTGCCGGCACCGTTGGGTCCCAGCAGACCGAACACTGTGCCGGGGGCGACGCTGAAGCTCAGGCCACTCAGCGCCCGGACACCACCCCGGTAGGTCTTGACCAGGTCGGTTGCCGTGATCGTAGGCTCGACTGGGTCGGCTGGCGGGGCCAGCGTTGCCGTGGAGCTGCCGGACGGCTGCGCGGCCTGCGCCGGAGCCAGATCTGAGGTCATCGGTCCCCCTGACGTTCCTGAACCTGTGGGCTGGCGGGTGACGAACGTGGCGGTTCACAACTGGGACGACTGCGCGGAGCCGTCCGTTTCGGGAGTGGCCGGGCTGACCTGCGCGGCGATCACCCGTTCAGTCGTGTTCAGGACGGATTCGGCCGCTAATCCCGTGTGGCCGCCGGCCTGCAGTGCGCGGACCACGACGTCGCGGATCCTTTCCGGGTCGGTCTCGCGGGTGTGGATCGCATCCCAGATGTGGATGCCGTCCAGCGTCCGCTCGGAGATCGCCCGGATGAGCTCGTCCACGTAGCGAAGCTCGGCCTCGGTCAGCGCGTTGACGTACTCGGTCTCCAGCGTGAACAACCGGGGCAGGCCTTCGCGGACAGCGAAGGCCTCACCCGCGTGGGTGTGCTCGATCTGGAGCATGAGCCGGCTGCGGCGTTCGGTGAGCAGCCGGACGGCGTCGTCGGGTGTGAGCACAGCCAGCATGGACAGTGCCGCCTCGAAGCGCTGGTACTCCTTGGCGGGTGTGCTGACAAGCTCGGACATCCAGTCGTAGAGCTCGGTGCGGCCGGATGCGGTGATCTCGTAGATGGTCCGTTCGGGCCGTCGGCCTTCGCGAACGGTCTCCCGGGCCGCGATGTACCCGCCACGGACCAGCGAGTCCACCACGGTGTAGAGCGAGCCGTAGGTCAGCTTGATGCTGTTTTCCTTGTGTCGCTCACGCATCGTAGTTGACATCTCGTACGGATGCATGGGTCGTTCGTTGAGCAGCGCAAGTACGGCCAGTGCCAACATGTTTGCTGTCCGTTGACGGGTCATGCTCTCACCATCCCGACTCCGAGTACTCGGCTACGAGTATCCGGGAATTGGACGCCGACTGTCAATCGGATGGCTACTTCCAGTGGTCAGCGGCCACTGTCGGCCGCAGCTGACGGCCGCCGGGTCGCACTACGGCGTGTTCGCTGGACCAGACGGCCGACTCTCGAAAGGCTCCAGAGGCGCATCCGCTCGAAGAGGCCGAAGCCGCGAACGCAGGTGCCGCCTGGTGTGGCAACAACCGGACACACCGGTCGCGTGACGCCCTACGCCGAGCGCCGAGCGGCTGGCTGCGGCATGCTCACAAGTGCGTCGTGACACATCCGGCGCGGGTGGGCTCGGCGGCGCACCCGCGCCGGCTTCCAACCGCCGGTGCTCTGGGGGCGACGGCATCCGGGGACGACGGCCTCCGGGCGCGCGATCTGACGATCGTTGCTCGCCCTCTGGTCCTCCGGGCGGTTGGTGGTCCGCGCACCGAACTGTCGCCGGTGGGCGGCTGGGTCAGCCCCCGCCCACCGGCGGCTCCTCCCGCGCGGTCGCAGATGGTAACGGCGTGGGCGCACCGGCGGAGTGCGGTGTGGACCTGCGAGGATCGGTGGCATGCCAGTCGGATCCGAGGCTCCGGCCTCTCAGGAGTTGTTCCGTCGCGCACAGCGAGTCATCCCTGGTGGGGTCAACTCGCCGGTTCGGGCGTTTCGAGCGGTGGGCGGCACACCGCGCTTCATGGTGTCCGGGGATGGTGCGTACCTCACCGACGCGGACGGTCGCCGGTACGTCGACCTGATCTGCTCCTGGGGTCCGATGATCCTGGGTCACGCCCACCCGGCGGTCGTCGAGGCCCTTGCGGTGGCGGCGTCGCGGGGCACGAGCTTCGGCACGCCGAGCCCGGGCGAGGTCGACCTGGCCGAAGAGATCGTGTCCAGGGTGGCACCGGTCGAGCAGGTCCGGCTGGTCAACTCCGGGACCGAGGCCACCATGAGCGCGTTGCGGCTTGCGCGGGGTTTCACCCGGCGTTCGAAGATCATAAAATTTGCCGGCTGCTACCATGGTCATGTCGACGCGCTGCTTGCCGCCGCCGGATCGGGCGTGGCCACCCTTGGCCTACCGGACACTCCGGGTGTCACCAGCGCCACCGCCGCGGACACGATCGTGGTGCCCTACAACGACCTGGGTTCGGTCGAGACGGCGTTCGCCGCGTATCCCGGCGAGATCGCCGCTGTCATCACCGAGGCCGCAGCGGCGAACATGGGGGTTGTCCCGCCGCTGCCGGGCTTCAACGCCGGGTTGCGTCGGCTCTGCGACAGCCACGGGGCGTTGTTCATTCTGGACGAGGTGATGACCGGCTTTCGGATCGGCCCGGCCGGCTGGTGGGGGGTCGAGGGCGCAATCGAGGGATGGGCGCCGGATCTGTTCACCTTCGGCAAGGTCATGGGCGGTGGGCTGCCAGCGGCGGCCTTCGGTGGCCGGGCTGAGGTGATGGCGCAGCTTGCCCCGGCCGGGCCGGTCTACCAGGCCGGGACGCTGTCGGGTAATCCGCTTGCCGTTGCCGCCGGTCTCGCCACGCTTCGAGCGTGCGGCCCGGATGTGTACGCGACGGTGGACGCGCGCGCCGGCGACGTCGCCGGGATCGTGTCGACGGCCCTGACCGAGCAGGGCGTACCGCACCTGCCCAGTAGCGCCGGCTCCCTGTTCAGCGTGTTCTTCACCGACGTGCCGTCCGTCGTCGACTACGCCGGGGCGCGGACCCAGTCCAGTGCCCGGTACGCGGCGTTCTTCCATGCGATGCTGGACGCAGGGGTATACCTGCCGCCTTCCGCGTATGAGGCATGGTTCGTCTCGGCGGCGCATGACGACGAGGCGGTGGAACGGATCGCCGGTGCCGCGCCTGCGGCGGCGCGGGCCGCGGCCGGCGTTCCCGAGCCGGTGCCGGCAACAAGTGCTGGAGGGATGCGCCCATGACGCGGACGGGCGGTGACACACCGCTGACGACCATCCACCTTGTCCGCCATGGTGAGGTCTTCAACCCCGAGAAGATTCTGTATGGCCGGCTGCCGGGGTTCGTGTTGTCGGAGGCCGGCGCGCGCCAGGCCAAGGTCACGGCGGAGTTCTTTGTTGATCATGACATCGCCGCGGTTGTGGCGAGCCCGCTGGAGCGGGCGCGACAGACCGCCGAGCCGATCGCGCAGTGCCGCGGTGTCACCGTTGAGGTAGACCCCCGCCTCATTGAAAGCCGCAACGTCTTCGAAGGCAAGCCGTTCGAGGCCGGGCCCGCGCTTGTCCGGTATCCGAGGATGTGGAAACTTCTGATCAATCCGTTCGAGCCCTCCTGGGGGGAGCCCTACGCCGAGATCGCCGGGCGGATGCTGGCCGCCGTCGCCGAGTGGCGTGACACCTACTGCGGCCGGGAGGTGGTCCTGGTCAGCCATCAGCTACCGGTATGGACGACTCGCCGGGCGCTCGAGGGCAACAGGCTCTGGCACCGCCCGGACCGTCGCCAGTGCGCGCTCGCCAGCGTGACGTCGGCGGTATACGCCGGCGATCGGTTGGTGCGGGTCGACTATGCCGAGCCGAACGGCCCGACTGTGCACCGGGCCGGCTCCGCCGGCGCGTGAGGGTCGCCGGCGGCGACGGGCCGTGGATGTCGGGTGGCCATGGGTGTCGGATAGCTGCGGGTCTCAGATAGCTGTGGGTGCTGGGCATCCGCGGCACCTGCAACCTACCCTGGGGTCGAGTTCTACAGTTGGTCGTAGACGTGTCCGTGGCCGGCACCGGTAGATCAAGAGCGGTGAGGTCATGGATGGCGATGTCAGCGGAGATCTGCTGCACATGAGGGGAGTGGGTGTGGACGAGCGACGGAACGCGGCAGGAGTGGGGGCCGGCGCATCCAGGATGTCGATTGTCCAGGTCGGGCAGCTTCCATGGCATGGTCCGTCTAAGGGTCTGTCGCTCGTTGTCATCAGCGTGCTGTGTGTGTTGGTCTCTGTGGTGACAGGCTGTTCCAGCGGGACCGACAGTGTGGATCAAGCCGCCGGTGGCGGGTTCGGCTTCGTCCAGCAGGCGCCCAACTCCGACTTCGTCCCGATCGACAAGCGGGTGCCGGCACCGAACCTCGCCGGTCCGACCGTGGCCGGTCCAGACCTGGACCTCGCGGGCTTCCGCGGGAGGATCGTCGTCGTGAACTTCTGGGCCTCGTGGTGCGCGCCCTGCCGCGCCGAAACGCCCGGCCTGGTCACGATGGCCGCGGACAACCCGCAGGTGGCCTTCGTGGGAGTGAACGAGAAGGACAACCTCTCGGCGGCGAAGGCGTTCATCCGGGACAACGGTGTGACCTATCCCAGCATCGTCGACCGGATCGGCACGCTCGCCGCGCGCTGGCCGGTGCCGCCCGGCCTGCCGTCCACCTTCGTGCTTGACGGTAAGGGTCAACTCGCGGCCCGGTTCACCGGCGGCGTCCTCGCCGACGAGCTGATGCCCGTCCTCACCAGGCTGGCGGCCCAGGCATGAACGACACCGCCATGAACGACATCGCAGGGACGCGGGAGGCATCTGCGTGAGCGTCGCGTCGTTCGTCACCGACGGACCCGTGCTGCTTGCCGCGCCGGTCGCTGCGGCGGCCGGACTGCTGTCGTTCCTGTCACCGTGTGTGCTGCCGCTGGTGCCTGGATATCTGTCATTCGTCACCGGGCTGTCGGGTGAGGACCTCGCCATCGGTGCTCCTGGAGTCCTGATCCCAGCCGCAGCCGCAGCCGCAGCCCCAGCCGCAACCCCGACCGCCACCCGCAGCCCGACCCAGGCCTGGGCCCGGTTGCGGGCCGGGCGTCGACGGGTGGGCCGCGTCACCCTCGGAACCGGCCTTTTCGTCGCCGGCTTCACCGGGGTCTTCGTCAGTTATGGTGCCGCGTTCGGCGGGTTGGGGCGATGGTTGACCCTGCACCAGGTCGGCGTCAGCCGGATCCTCGGCGCGGTGACGATCGTCATGGGGCTGGCGTTCGCCGGTGCGTTCGCGCGGGTTCCCCTGGCCAACCGGGAGTGGCGCATCCACCGCCTGCCGACGTCCGGCCTGGTCGGCGCACCGTTGCTTGGCGTCCTGTTCGGGATCGGCTGGACGCCCTGCCTCGGGCCCACGCTGACGGCGGTGCTCGGGCTGGCCGTGCAGAGCGCGACCGCCGGCCGGGGGGCGTTTCTCTCCGCCGTCTACTGCCTGGGGCTGGGCGTGCCGTTCCTGATCGTGGGCCTGGCGTTCCGGCGGGTTGCCGGTGCGCTGGCGGCGGTGCGCAGGCGCGCGCGGATGCTCACCCTCTTCGGCGGCATCCTTCTTGTGGTTGTCGGATTCCTCCAGGTCACCGGTGCCTGGACGGATCTGATCGCGGCTGCGCGCCCCTACGCGCCGGGTTTCGCGGAGAGTCCGCTGTGACAACGGGCGGAGGGTCCGCGGTGACGACGGGCGGAGGGTCCGCGGTGACGACGAGCGGAGGGTCCGCGGTGACGACGGGCGGAGGGTCCGCGGTGACAACGGGCGGAGGGTCCGCGGTGACGACGACGATCGGTGCGGCGGCGCCGACGACGGTGCCCGACGAGGTACGCGACGAGGCGCGGACACGCGCCGACCATGCGCACGCCCAGGCGTTGGAAACGGCGTCCGGATCGCCGGCGGGATCGCCTCCCGGGCCATCTGGCGGGCCGGGCGGGAACGCCGGCGGCGGCCTGCGCCGCTTCGGGTCCGCCGGGCGGGTGACGGCGCCGATCCGGAAGGTCTGGCATCAGCTGACCAGCATGCGCACCGCGCTGCTGCTGCTGTTCCTGCTCGCGCTCGCCGCCGTCCCCGGATCCCTGCTGCCGCAGCGGTCGCTGAACCCGCTGAAGGTCGAGCAGTACTTTCGTGATCATCCGTCGCTCGCGCCGGCGCTGGACAGATTGTCCGCATTCAACGTATTCGGTGCTCCCTGGTTCGCCGCGATCTACCTGTTGTTGTTCATCTCCCTGATCGGATGTCTGTCGGCCAGGGTCCGCTGGCATGCCAGAGCACTGGTGGGCCGCCCGCCGCGGGCACCGGCCCGGCCGAGTCGGCTGACCGGGGGACAGTCGTGGGACAGCGCGCTCACCCCGTCGGAGGCGGTCGAGGCGGCGCGGGTGGTCCTGCGACGGCGGCGGTTCCGGGTGGCGCTCGCCGCCGACGGCGCCACCCGTCCGGACGGCAGCCCGGACTTCTCCGTGGCGGCGGAAAAGGGCTACCTGCGCGAGACGGGGAACCTGATCTTCCACATCGCGCTGGTCTTCATGCTCGTCGGGGTCGGACTGGGCTCGTGGTTCGGATATCAGGGTACGGTCCTGGTGATCACGGGTGACGGGTTCGCGAACACGCTGGTCTCCTACGACCAGTTCAGCCGGGGCAGGCTCGTCGACCCCGTCGGTGATCTGGCGCCGTTCTCCCTGACGATGGAGGAGTTCACCGCGTCCTACCAGCCGACCGGCCAGCCCGCGGACTTCCGCGCGAAGGTCGCGTACGCTACCGAGCTCGACGGGCACACCCGTACCGCTGAGATCCGGGTCAACCATCCGCTGGCGGTCGGCAGCGCAAAGGTCTACCTGATCGGGCACGGATACGCGCCGCACTTCGTGTTGAGGAACAGCGCCGGCGGGGTCGTCTGGGAGGGCTACCAACCGTGCACTCCCCGCGACGCCATGTTCGCGTCCACCTGCACCTTGAAGATCGGCGACACCGGGCTCGCGCCGACCGGGCCCACGCGTGAGCCCCAACAGCTGGCATTCAGCGGCGTGTTCACGCCCACCACCGAGCTGGACCGGGCCCGCGGCTATGTCTCGACCTACCCGGCCGCGAATGCGCCCGGCCTCACGCTCACCGGCTATGTCGGCAACCTGCACATCAACGAGGGCATTCCGCAGAACGTCTACTCGCTGGATACCCGTGACATGCACCAGCTGCGCGTGAACGGGCCACTCGGCGACAATCGTGCGGCGCAGGTGCTCGCGCTGAACAACCCGCGTCAGCGAACAGTCACCGGCCTGCCCGGTGGGATGTCGCTGGAGGTCGACGGTCTGCGCGAGTTCGCGACGTTCCAGACGAAGTCGGACCCGTTCAAGGGCTGGGTCCTTGTCGCGGCGATTGCGATCATCTGCGGCCTGCTGGTGAGTATGCGGGTCCGCCGACGCCGGATCTGGGTGCGGGCGCGCCCCGTGGCCGACGCGGCTGCCGATGCCGATGCCGGCGTAGCCACCGATACCGACGCGGTTACCGTGACCATGGTCGAGATCGGTGGTCTGTCCCGGTCCGACATCGACGGCTTTGCGGCCGAGCTGCGGGCAATCGCCCTGGATGTACGGGCGGCCACGGCGAGTGCCCCCCGGCCGCTGGACTCCCCCGAACAGGAGCTGTGATGCCCGTCAACTCCGGCCTTGCCGCGTTGTCCGACCATCTTCTCGGCGTGACCATGGCGGTCTACGCGCTGGCGATGCTCGGTTACGCGGCCGAGTTCGCGTTCAGCCGGTTCGGGGGGACGATCGGCGCAGCGGCCGGGGTGTCATCGACATCGGCGCTGTCATCGGTCGGAGCAGCCCAGCTCACGGCTTCCGGACGGGTCCCGGCGATGGCTGGCGCCGTCACGGCCGGTGGTGCCGTCCATCCCGCGGTGGCTGATCCCGCGGTGGCTGATCCCGCGATGGCCGATCCGGCGGCGGAGGCTCTCGCCGCGGCGGCGGCCCGGGCCGCCGATCGTGGTGCGGAGCAGAGGGCAGTGGCTGCGGCGATGGCCGCTGCGATGGCCGGGGACCGTGCCGACCCACCAGTCACGGCCCGGGTGCGCTGGATCGGCTGGATCGCGGTGGCACTGACCCTGCTCGGCTGGCTGGCCCACGTGGGTTCGGTGACGGCCCGCGGCCTGGCCGCGGACCGGGTGCCGTGGGGGAACATGTACGAGTTCTCATCCATGATCAGCTTGGTCGCGGTGTCAACGTACCTGGCCATGCTGGCCCGGACCCGGGCGCGGGTGCGTTGGCTGGGCGTTTTCGTGATGGTTCCGGTGGTTCTCTATCTGGGTTTCGCCGCCACGGTGCTCTACGTCGCCGTGGGACCGCTCGTCCCGGCGCTCAACTCCTACTGGCTCAAGATTCATGTGGTTGCGGCGATCGTCGCCAGCGGCGTGTTCATGGTCTCGGCGGTCACGACCGTCCTGTATCTGCTGAAGGACCGCTGGGAGAACAGGCTCGCCGCTGTCGCCGCCGGTCGGGCTGACGCGTCCGCCGCGATCCGCAAGCGCGGCGGGATCATGATGCGCCTGCCCGCGGCCGTGGCTCTGGACCGCATCACCTACCGGGTGATCGGGCTTGCGTTCCCGATCTGGACGTTCGCGGTCATTGCCGGGGCGATCTGGGCGGAGGCCGCCTGGGGCCGCTACTGGGGCTGGGATCCGAAGGAGACCTGGTCGTTCATCACCTGGGTGATTTACGCCGCGTACCTGCACGCGCGGGCCACAGCGGGTTGGAAAGGCAGCAGGGCAGCGGCGATCTCCCTGCTGGGTTTCAGTGCGTTGTTTATCGATTACTATCTGGTGAACCTGGTGATTTCCGGCCTGCATTCATACGCTGGGGTCAACTGAGACCAGCGGCTGTCGGTTTCAGGTCCGGGACGTGCCGTCGCCGTCCCCACGGCGGATCCGTTCGGACAGCTCGCGCAGGAACTCGGGGTTGTCGTCGGGGGCGACCGGTGGCGGCGTCGGGCCTCGGCGGGCCCAGGGAAACCTGCGCTCGGTGGAGACCCTGTTGCGCTCACCCCAGTGGGCACCGGGGCGTTCGGTCCAGGGCGAGCGACCGCCCCACGCCGGGTGGTCACTGTTCTGCGCGGCACCGGCGCCGCGGCGTGGGCGGCCCAACAGGAACCATGCCACGGCGCCGACGACCTCGAACAGAACGATGATCGCAATCCACGCGAGTTTGGGGAGCGTGCGGACCGAGGCTGGCGGGGTCAGCGCCACGTCAACAATCGCGTAGATCCAGAATCCGAGAAGTGCCAGCGTCAGTACGAAGCCGACCACCGTACCGCCGCCCCTTTCCCTGCTCTCGCCATCCGCCGGGCCCGTACGGGCTGTTGGGACCGCACAGAAGCGTTGATCACCCGCCAGTGCCGTACCGGCCGTCTGCCGTCCATCATGTCCGTCGTTGTTCGACGGTACCGCCAACCATGATGCGCCTGCCCGCACCGCCCGCTGCAAGGATGGTGGCCATGGCCTGGGCGGATCTGCGCGCGTTCCTCGCTCACCTCGAGCGCCACGGTGACCTGCGGCACGTCCGCGTCCCGGTCGACCCGGTCCTGGAGGTCACCGAGATCGTCACCCGGGTTGTCCGGGAGGGCGGACCCGCGTTGCTGTTCGATCGGCCGACCGGCGCCGACATGCCATTGGCGATCAACGTCTTCGGGACGCAGGAGCGGATGGCTGCGGCGTTGGGAGCCGACAGCCTCGACGCGATCGGCGATCGGATCGCCGCCATGCTCAAGCCGGAGATGCCGGTGGGGTTCGCCGGGCTGCGCGAGGTGTTCGGCAAGGTCGCGGCCCTGCGTGCGGTGCCACCGCGCACGGTCCGCACCGCCCCCTGCCAGGACATCGTGCTCAAGGGCTCGGACGTCGACCTGTTTCGGCTGCCCGGGCTGCATTCCTGGCCGGAGGACGGCGGTGTCTTCCTCAACCTCGGACTCACCCACACCAAGCATCCCGAGACGGGCCAACGCAACCTGGGCCTGTACCGGCTGCAGCGGCACGACGCCCAGACGGTCGGCATGCACTGGCAGATCCACAAGGACTCCAACGCCCACCACGCCGTGGCGGAGCGCCGTGGTGAGAAGCTGCCGGTCGCGATCGCGTTCGGCTGCGATCCGGCGGTAACCTATGCGGCGTCGGCTCCACTACCGGCGGAGATCGACGAGTACCTGTTCGCCGGGTTCCTGCGGGGCGAGCGGGTCGAGATGGTCGACTGCCTGAGCGTTCCGCTGCGGGTGCCCGCGAACGCCCAGATCGTGCTGGAGGGCTGGCTTGAGCCTGGGCAACGGCGTCCGGAGGGGCCGTTCGGCGACCACACGGGCTTCTACACGCCGGTCGAACCGTTCCCCGCGCTTCGGGTCGACGTGATGACCATGCAGCGTGACCCGGTCTTCCAGACGATCGTCGTGGGTCGCCCGCCGCAGGAGGACGGGCCGCTCGGAAAGGCCACAGAGCGGATCTTCCGCCCGCTGATCCGGATGATGATCCCGGAGATAGTCGACTACGACCTCCCGGTCGAGGGCGTCTTCCACAACTGCGCCATCGTCTCGATCGACAAGCGGTATCCCAAGCACGCGCAGAAGGTCATGCACGCGATCTGGGGCGCCGGGCTGCTGTCACTGTCCAAGCTTGTTGTCGTCGTCGACGCGGACTGTGACGTTCACGACTACTCCGAGGTGGCCTGGCGGGCGTTCGGCAACGTCGACTACGCCCATGACCTGCTGACCACGATCGGCCCGGTCGACCACCTCGACCACGCGTCCTACGAGCAGTTCTTCGGCGGGAAGATCGGCGTGGACGCTACCCGCAAGCTCGCGACCGAGGGATACCGTCGCGAGGGCGGTTGGCCCGCGGAGGCCGTGATGGATCAGGCAACCAGGGATCTGGTCACCCGGCGCTGGAAAAAGTACGGACTGTGACTGGTGCCCATGGCCGGGACGCTGCCGGTCTCCGGTCTCCGGTCTCCGATGGGCGGTGCGGTGGATGGAGTTGATCGCTGGTGAGTGAAGCGGTAGTTGCGCCGGGGATGTCGGGGCCGGCCCCGGCGCCCGACGGCCCGGTTCGCGCCTTCCTGCGGGTGGTGGTGATCGAGCATTCGGTGTTCGCCCTGCCGTTCGCCTACGTCGCCGCGCTCACCGCCTCCTTTGACGTCTCCCGCTCGGTGCACTGGTCGGACCTCGGGCTGGTGACCGTCGCGATGGTCGCGGCCCGCACCTTCGCGATGGCCACCAACCGGATCATCGACCGTACGATCGACGGACGTAATCCCCGCACGGCCGGTCGCGAGTTGGTCACCGGCGTCGTTTCGGTGCGCACAGCCACTGTTGGTGCGGCCGTCGCGTTGGCGGTCTTCTGCGCCTGCGCGGCGGCACTGTCCTGGCTCTGTCTGGCGCTCGCGCCGCTCGCGGTGATTCCACTGGTCGTCTACTCCTATTCCAAGCGGTTCACCAACTTCCCGCATGCCGTCCTTGCGCTGGCACAGGCGGTCGCGCCCATCGGTGCCTGGATAGCCATCACCGGCCGGTGGTCGTGGGCGGGAGTCGTGCTCGGGGTTGCTGTCGGCGCCTGGATAGGCGGCTTCGACCTGATCTATTCCTGTCAGGACGCCGAGATCGACCGCAGCATCGGCGTGGGTTCGGTGCCGGCCCGTTTCGGCGTCCAGGCGGCGTTGACCGCCTCGATCGTCACCCATGTGCTGACGTTCGCCCTCTTTGTCATGTTCGGGCTGATGGAGAACTTCGGCGCCTGGTGGTGGGCGGGTCTGGCCGTGACCGCGGCAGCGTTCTGTTACGAGCACGCGATCGTGTCCGCGGACGACCTGTCGCGGGTGAACCGGGCCTTCCTCACCGCGAACGGTTTCGTCGGTATCGTCCTGTTCGTTTTCGCCGTCATCGACCTGGCCGGGCGTGGCCTGGCCTGGTGACCGGGGCGGGATGTGGGGCGTGGCGTGGGCGGGGGCGTGGCTGGAGGCCGACATGGACGGTGGCGAACCGCGGCGACCATGGGTGGTGGGCGTCAGCGGCGCGAGTGGCACGCCGTACGCGGCATCGGTGCTGCGCGGGCTGCTGGACGCCGGTATGGCGATCGATCTGATCGTCTCCCGGGCCGCCCGGCTCACGTTGCTCGACGAGACCGGCCTGGCCTGGCGGGACAACGCCTGGCCGCAGTCGCTGGCCAGCTGGCTCGGCGTTGACGTTGACGTTGACGCGTCCGCCGGTGTGTCGGGGGCGGCGGCGCAGGGTTGGATCCGCCACTGGTCGCCCGGTGACCTCGCGGCCGGCCCGAGCAGTGGTTCCTACCTGACGAGGGGGATGATCGTCGTTCCGGCGAGCACCGCGGCGGTGGCCGGCATCGCGCTGGGCCTGTCCAAGGACCTGCTGCAACGCGCCGCCGACGTCACCTTGAAGGAACGACGCACGCTGGTCGTCGTCCCGCGGGAGATGCCCTTCACCCGCTCGACGCTGTTACACATGCTGTCGCTGCACGAGGCGGGCGCGGTCGTGGCGGCGGCGAGCCCCGGCTTCTACGCGGGCGCGACCGACGCGCAGGCGCTCGTGGACTTCGTGGCCGGCAAGGTTCTGGACGCTGCCGGCGTGCCGAACAACCTCCTGCGCCGCTGGACGGGCGAGCTCGGCGCCGCCCGCCGCCCGTCCCCGTGACCGTGCACGTCAACGGCCTCTGCTACCTGGGCCGTACCGTGAACCCACGGCAGCGGTAGTTGATGCCACGCTGGGGCTTGAGGCACGGGATTGAGGCAGGCATGACCCGTCGTAACGCCGGCAGACCGAACGCCGGTAGACCGAACGCCGGCAGACCGCCCGCCGGAGCGAAACGGACAGCCGGGTCGGGCGACGGTTCGGTGCCGCGCCCTGTCCCCGCCGTCCTACCGTCCCCGCCCGATCCGACCCCGCCGAACCTTCGGGTGCAGTTGCCGTACTTTGCCGCGCGGATCGCGGTACTGGTCATGGTGCTGGTCGTCCTGCTCATCCTGGGCGTGAATCCGGTTCTGGCGCTGTTGTCCGGTCTGGTGATCGCAGGTGTGCTGACCTACCCGTTGGGCCGGATGCAGCGCCGCGCCGCCGAGCGCGCCACCGGGCGTCCTGTCAGCAAGCCCGCCGCCCCATCGGACAACCCCCGCTCCTGACCATTCTGTCGCTCCGACAGCGGTTCAAATATGAGGATGTAGTCGTATTTTTCGTATATGCGTGGTCTGTGTGGTGTCTCAGGTCTGAGTGGCGGGTCGAGGGTCGCTCGCGGTGTCACACTCGATTCATGACCGCACCCGTTCTTCCGCGCCGCTCCGGCGTCGCGCACCCGACCGGGTATGGCCGCGATGGCACCGACGGCCGTCACACCGAAGATCATCTAGTTCGCGTCACCGTCACCCTCCCGTCCGACCTTGCCAAGGCCATCCGAGAGGAAGCGGGCCCGCGTGGAGTGAGTCGATTCCTCGCGGAGGCGGCCCGACAGCAGCTGCAATATCGCAACCTCGGACGGTTTCTCGGCGAACTCGACGAGCGCGATGGTCCGTTGACAGAAGTTGATCAATCGATCGCGGACGCGCTGTGGCCGGACGCTCCCGGCGCCTGAAAGGCTCCGCAGCTGCTCCTTCTGGCGGCACGGTGGTGCTTGACGGAGAGGGGCTGCGAGCTGCGGCGCTCGGGCAGACCTACGTACGTGCCCCGCTCGATTCGACCCGGCGGCGACGTGGAGCCGTCGTGACCACTTCGATCATTCTCACCGAGGTACTCCGGGGTCATCGCAGGGACGCGCAGGTCCACAAGCTGCTGGGCGGTCTCCGGGTTGATTCCGTCACCCCGGAGATCGGGCGCCTCGCCGGGGAGCTGCTCGGTTCGCTGGACATGAACAACACGGTGGACGCGGTGGTTGCCATGACCGCGTTGCGCGCGGAGCCTCCGGTGCTGGTGCTGACCAGCGATATTTGTGATTTTGAACGGTTGCTGGGGGAACGGCCCGACATCCGGGTCGTGCAGGTGTGACGTCAACCGGATGTCGCCGGACGGCACCGCCCGGGGTGGATGGTCACAGTGCCGGGCGTCACGTGGTGGCCGGCTGCGCGAGCGGGCGGGACTACGCTCATCTTCATGGACGCCGGGTTCAAGCGTGAGATCGAAGCCAAGGTCGCCGGCGGCGAGCGGCTCAGCCGCGCCGACGGCGAGGCCCTCTACGCCAGTGACGAGCTGGCCTGGCTGGGGGAGCTTGCGCACTCCGTCCGCGTCCGCAAGAACGGCGATGCGACGTACTTCAACGTCAACCGGCATCTGAACCTCACCAACGTGTGCGCGGCGTCCTGCGCCTACTGCTCCTTCCAGCGCAAGCCCGGCGAGGCCGAGGCGTACACGATGCGCATCGAGGAGGCGGTGCGGCTGGCCAGGGAGATGGAGCCCGCCGGCATCACCGAGCTGCACATCGTCAACGGCCTGCATCCCACCCTGCCGTGGCGCTACTACCCGCGTTCGCTGCGCGAGCTGTCCACGGCGCTGCCGGGAGTGGCGCTGAAGGCGTTCACCGCCACCGAGATCCACTGGTTCGAGAAGATCAGCGGCCTGCCCGCGGACGAGATCCTGGACGAGCTGATCGACGCCGGTCTGGAGTCGCTGACCGGGGGTGGCGCGGAGATCTTCGACTGGGAGGTCCGCCAGCACATCGTCGGCCACGAAACCCACTGGGACGACTGGTCGCGCATCCACCGCATCGCGCATTCCAAGGGGCTGCGTACGCCGTGCACCATGCTCTACGGCCACATCGAGCAGCCCCGGCACCGGGTCGACCACGTGCTGCGACTGCGCGAGCTGCAGGACGAGACCGGCGGCTTTGTCGTGTTCATCCCGTTGCGGTTCCAGCACGACGCGGCCGGTGATCCGCGCAACCGACTCATGAACCAGCCGATGGCGACCGGTGCCGAAGCGCTGAAGACGTTCGCGGTGTCCCGGCTGCTGTTCGACAACATCGATCACATCAAGTGCTTCTGGGTGATGCACGGCCTGACCACGGCCCAGCTTGCTCTGAACTTCGGCGCGGACGATCTGGATGGGTCGGTTGTCGAGTACAAGATCACTCATGACGCGGACGGTTTCGGGACGCCCACCACGATGACCCGCGACGACCTGCTCGCCGTGATCAGGGACGCCGGGTTCCGGCCGGTGGAACGCAACACCCGCTACCGGGTGATCCGCGAGTTCGACGGGCCCGACCCTGCTCGCCGGGATCTTCCGCAGCCGATCGGTGCATAGGGTCCCGCGACATGGAAACAGACCGGCCGGCCACCTCGGACACCCCGGCCGCCTCGGACGCCTTGGACACCCCGGCCGCCTCGGACACTGAGGCGGCGCGGTCGAGCGCGCCTGCGGGCCTGGCCAGACCGAAGGGATCGGCCGGCATCGGCTCGATCTTCACGCTGGCCTTCCTGGTGATTCTGGTCCCGGGCGTGGCCGCATACGCCGTGGCGAGGGTGGCTGGTCTGGCGATCGGCCCGGCCGGTCTGCTCGGTCTGTTGGTGATGTTCATCTGTCTTGGTCTGTATCCGTCTGTGTTGCAACGCCTCGGCTGGGTGCGGCGTCGGACCCGTCGTCCGAGATGAGGTGCCGGACCGGGGTCTGTCGTCCGGTCCGGGGACGAGGGAACGAGGGATCGGGAGGATACCGTGGATCTTCGAAGGCGGACACCTGACGGCGCGGGGCGGTCGCTGCCCGGGTGGCCGTCGCGCCTGCCGCCACCGGCGCCACCCTCCGGCTCGGGCCTGCTCGCCATCAACGCCCGCTACTTCGCATTGCGAGCTGTGATTTTTGGTGCGGTGCTCGCCGTGGTGCTACTAGTGGGCGTGAACGGATTCCTGGCATTCGCCGCGGCCTTTGTGCTCAGTGGGCTCGTGAGTTATCCGGTGGCGCTTCGCCAGCGCCGTGCGGTGCTCGGCGCCCTTGAGGAACGACGCGGCTGGCTGCGTTGACCGGTGATCCGTTGACTGGCGAGCCGGCGGGTGGGGCGAGGCTGGTGCGGCCACGGGTCGGCCACATCCAGTTCCTCAACTGCCTTCCGCTCTACTGGGGGCTGGTGCACTCCGGCGCGCTCATGGACGTTGAGCTGACCAAGGACACTCCTGACCGGCTCAACGAGGCACTCGTGCGCGGCGACCTCGACATCGGCCCGATCAGTCTCGTCGAGTACCTGCGGCACGCGGACGATCTTATTGCGTTGCCGAACATCGCGGTTGGCTCCGACGGCCCCGTCCTGTCGGTCGCGCTGATCAGCGCCGTCCCGCTGGAGCGGATCCGCTCGGTCGCGTTGGGTTCCACGTCGCGGACCGGCGTCCTGCTCGCACAGATCCTGCTCGAGGACGAACTGGGGTTGGCCCCGACCTACGCCAGGATGCCGCCGGACCTGCCGCTCATGCTGCGCGAGGCCGACGCCGCCGTCTTGATCGGCGATGTGGCGCTGCGCGCCGTCCACGACGCCGAACGGGCCGGGAGCGCCCATCCGCTCCATGTGGTCGATCTTGGGGCGGCGTGGCGGAACTGGTCAGGGCTGCCGATGGTGTTCGCGGTCTGGGCGGCGCGGCGTGACTTCGCCCAGGCCTACCCGGGTGTGGTCAAGGAGGTTCACGATGCCTTCCGCGGCAGCCTCGACCTCGCGCTACGTCAGCTCGACACGGTGGCCAGGCATGCGGCGCGCTGGGAGGCGTTCGACGCCGCCACCCTGACGCGTTATTTCACGACCCTGGACTTCTCCCTGGGAGATCGCCAGCTCGAGGGTCTGATGGCGTTCGCGGGACGGGCCGCGGCGCGCGGGGTCGTCCCGCCGCGGGCCCGCATCGTCTTCGCCGACGTGTAGGGCCGCCGCTCTTACACGGGCGGGCGAAATCTGTGCGAAAGATCCGCGGGCGGACGTGTCCTCGGTGTGGTTGCCGGTGCGAACCGGGCGACCCGGCGTCTGACCATGGCAACGAGTATCGGAGGCGTCGACGAGCCACCCGGCGCGATCAGTGGATCTTCTGAGTCCGGCTTCGATGCTGACGGGTCGATCGCGCGAACCCCACCGCCACCGGCACCGCCACCGCCACCGCCGGTGCCGGTGCCGGTGGCAATCCGAAGGCGTGGCGTGGTGGCCTCGCCCGCGCACTCGTCCGGCGCAGGGAAGGCGGGGGCGGTGTCCGCGCAGTGGACAGCCGTGTCAATCAGCTTGTTCACCGCGAGGGTCCAGGTGCGCAGTCCCTCATGGCCGCTTAGCTCAGTGAAGACGGCCGCCTCCAGGCAACAGGTGCTGGCCTTCTCGAACTCATAGTTGTCCAGCAGGGCAATCGCCTGCAGATCCGCGAGATGGCCCGCAATCATGAAAAGGCGGAACTGCTGATGGGGAAGCATTCGGGTTCGAAGGAGAATGTCGGCAGAGCGCTGCTGCTCCTGCACGCGGACGGTGATATCGGCGGGAGTGAGCTGGTCAGCGGATCTGATCAGTTCCGCTACCTGCTGGTCGAGGACGTCCAGCTTTCGGTCGGAGGTCTGATGGTCGAGCAGGTCGCGGATCCTGCGGCGGGATTCGACCTCCGGGTTGGGAGCGTGCTGCATTCGTTCGGAGCGGGCTTCGATCGCGGCCAGCCGAAGTGCCACGAGAGCGCCGTCCGCCGCCAGGGCCGCGTCGACGGCCGCGAGGACCGGTCGTGTGGGTATACCGCGGCTGGGCTGTTCCAGCTGGCTGATGTACTGTCGACTGTAACCAGTGATCTTCGCGAGATCGTCCCGGGAGAGCCCTCGTTCCTCACGTCTGCGACGGATCTCCCGTGGTAGAAGATCCTCCGCGGTGGCCGTGCCGTCACGGACTCGGCTCCGTTGCCGCATCTGCGTCTGCTTCCTTTCGAGAACGCCGGGCAGCAGGAGTTTGCCGACCGACCCGATCGGTGTCACGGTGCCAAACTGGACGTGGCTTACATGCGGGACCTGGCTTACTTACCGGACGTTGCTTCCATGGACGGATCCGAACAAATCGTGTCACCTTTTGTGACCATCTTACGTCACGGTGCACCTATTTTGGCCAGAGTTCGGAGGTCTCTCACCTAAAGATTATTTTTTATTACTCTCGGTGATTTGCGCGCCTCTGTCGCCGTGCCGGCTCGGGTCGCGGTTGTCGGCAGCCGCTGAGTCGAGCGCAGGGCGTCAAGGGGCTCGTCGACACCAACCAGGGTGGCTCCCGCGTCCGTCTGGTGATGCACGCGCCCCGGCCCCGCTCCTTGATCCACACTGCTGTTGTCGGGCGCTCTTAGCTGATCGGTTTTTCTCGGTGTACCCAGGTGTGCGACAGGGGTCATGATCGACACCATTTGGTCGATCGGAGGCCCTGAGTGTGCCAGAAGTTGCCGACAGTTGTTGTCGTTGTTACTTTTGACGCATCAAAGACAATCTACAAACAATCATTCCACATTGCTTCATCCCAGGAGTTGCCGGGGATTACGCGAGCATCGCGGGTTCGCGGATCGCCCGCCACCGGCGTCGGTCCTTAGCGAACGCGGGGGGCTAGCTCTGGAAACCACCCCTAATGACGATGGGCGGGGGTGTCGGCGTGGCGTACAACGTCTGATATGGACGGGGAGTCGGAGCCGCAGGCTGCGGTTCGCGTCGTCGTGGCCGACGATGCGGATGGTGTGCGCGACCTCGTGTGCCTTCTGCTGGAGATGGAACCTGACTTCGTGGTCGTCGGCCAGGCAAGGAACGGGGTCGAAGCGGTTGACGTCGTTTCGCGGACAGACCCTGACCTCGTACTGCTTGATGTTTCGATGCCCGTGCTGGACGGCCTCGCGGCGCTGCCCGGGGTACGTCGCGCCGCGCCGGGCGCCCGCGTCGTCATCTTCACCGGCTTTTCCGAACAGGCTCTCGGCGAGCGGGCCTCGGCGCTGGGCGCGCATGCGCTGATCGAGAAGGGCCTCGCCACCGACAGCCTGGTCGACCGCCTTCGAGACGTGTGCGGCCGTGCCCCGGCCCGGGTTGCCGCAGGCGGCTCCACCCGGCGCTGAACGTCGGGATCTGTGGGTGTCGGGACCTGTGAATGGCGGGAGGCCGGCCGTCCGAAATCATGTGGTTCAGGCGCATGGCGATCGCTGCTTGTAGACACTCGGTAGTTTTGTGTTGATTCAGAGGATGACCGCTGCCTTGTGGGCGCCCGATGTGGAAACATAGGGCTGTGACCATGCGCCCGAGGCTCCGTCTGACTGGTTCGGACATGACCTGCTTCGGCCCGGATGTTCGTCCGGTGGCTTCTGTTCTGGCCGACGTCCCGTTGGTGGATGTCGGTCTGGTCGCGCGCCTGCACGTCGACCTGCTCAGGGTCGCGAGCGCGGTCTGTCCGCGTCACCGCTGACCTGCCCGCGCGCCAGTGCTCTCGGCGCACCCCGCACCCGGCTGCGAGAGACTCGATGACAACCCCTGCACGCTCCAGTTCGGCCCGCCCGCCCCGTCCGAAGGGACAGGGCCAGTGGGCACGTGGCCACCTCGAGCCGCTCAATGCCAATGAGCGGATGAAGAAGGACCAGGACGGTCTCGCTGTCCGGGACCGGATTCTCAACCGCTACCCGTACACCGGGTTCGCCGGGATCGACCCGCAGGACCTGCGGGGCCGCTTCCGCTGGTGGGGGCTGTACACCCAGCGTAAGGAGGGAATCGACGGCGGCAAGACGGCCGTCCTCGAGCCCGAGGAGCTCGACGCGCCCTTCTTCATGCAGCGGATCCGCCTCGACGGCGGCCGGATGACCAGCGATCAACTGCGCGTGATCGCGGGAATCTCCACCCGGTACGGCCGGGACGTCGCGGACGTCACCGACCGTCAGAATATTCAGCTGCACTGGATCCGTATCGAGGATGTTCCCGCGATCTGGACGGCGCTCGAAGGCGCGGGGATGACAACGGCCGAGGCGTGTGGCGACACCCCGCGGGTCATCCTGGGATGCCCACTGGCCGGTGTCGACGGCGACGAGGTCATCGACGCGACTCCGGCGATCGAGGAGATCGTCCGGCGTTACGTGGGTGACACATCCCTGAGTAATCTGCCGCGCAAGTTCAAAAGTGCCGTTTCCGGGTGCGCCGACCAGTGCACCCTGCATGAGATCAACGACATCGCGTTCGTCGGGGTCGTCCACCCGGAGCTCGGCGCCGGCTATGACCTGTGGGTCGGTGGCGGTCTGTCGACCAACCCCAAGCTCGGGGTCAGGCTCGGCACCTTCGTGACCCCTGACCGCATCGCCGAGGTCTGGCACGCCGTGGCGTGCCTGTTCCGGGACTACGGCTACCGGCGGATGCGCACCCGGGCGCGGCTGAAGTTCCTGGTCGCGGACATGGGGCCCGAATGGGTCCGCACCACGCTGGAGAAGGAGTACCTGACGGCACCGTTGCCCGACGGCCCGCCACCGCCGCCGCCACGTAACGAGGGACGCGACCACATCGGCATCCACCCGCAGACAGACGGCCGCATGGCGGTCGGGTTCGCCCCCCGGGCCGGGCGGCTGAGCGGTACGACGCTCGCCGCAGTCGCGGATCTCTCCGATCGTTTCGCCGCGGGCCGCATCCGCGCGACGACCACCCAGAAGCTGGTCATCCTCGACGTCGACCCGGCCGGGGTCGACGAGCTGGAGGCGGAACTCGCCGCGCTCGACCTGGTCGTCCGGCCGAGCGTCTTCCGGCGCGGCACCATGGCCTGCACCGGCATCGAGTTCTGCAAGCTCGCCATCGTCGAGACCAAGGCGAAGGCCGGATCGCTGATCGACGAGCTGGAGCGGCGGCTGCCCGACTTCGACGAGCCGATCGGCATCCACGTGAACGGGTGCCCGAACGCGTGCGCGCGTTTCCAGGTGGCCGACATCGGGCTGAAGGGTTCCCTGGTCCCGGACTCCTCCGGGGAGATGGTCGAAGGCTTCCAGCTCCACCTCGGGGGTCATATCGGCACGCGGTCGCGGCTGGGCCGCAAGTCCCGCGGCTTGAAGGTCACATCCGCCGGAGTCGTCGACTATGTCGACGGGCTTCTGCGCGCCTTTGTGGACGGCCGTGACGAGGGTGAGTCCTTCGCGGACTGGGTCGAACGGGTGGACGAGTCCGTCCTGACCGCTCCGGCGGATCGGACCGGCGCATCCGGAGCCGCTGATGAGTAGCGGGCATTCCGTTCCTTTTTACTGCCCGTACTGCGGCGAGGAGGATCTCGTTCCCTACCTTCCACCGGAGCAGGAGGCATCCGGCGGCTCCGGTCATGGTCAGTGGTCGTGCAGGAGCTGTCGGCGGGCCTTCCGGCTCAACCTGACCGCCCTCGCGGTCGCACGCGGGTCGGCCGGATCGGATGGGTCGCCCAGGTCGGATGGTCCAGCGGAATTCGAGCACTGATACGGCGGTTCTGGCAGCGACGGAGCAGCAACGGAGGAGAAGGACTGATGGATGCCGCGTTGAAAGCCCGTGCCCTACGCGCCGGTGACGAGCTGGAAGGCGCGCCCGCGCAGGAGATCCTGGGCTGGGCGGTGGAGGAGTTCGGAACGAAGTTGGTCGTCGCCGCGTCCATGGCGGAAGCGGTGCTCGTCGACATGCTGGCCCGGATCCGCTCGGACGTCCCGGTGGTGTTCATCGACACCGGCTACCATTTCGCCGAGACGATCGGTACCCGGGACGCGGTCATGCATCGTTATGATCTTCCACTGATCAGTGCCGGCGCACAGCTCACCGTGGCCGGCCAGAACGCCGTGTACGGGCCGAAGCTGTTCGAGCGCGATCCGGACCTGTGCTGCCGGATGCGCAAGGTCGTACCGCTGGACCGCGCGCTGGCGCCCTACCGGGCCTGGGCGGCGGGCTCGCGGCGGGCCGAGAGCACCGGGCGCGCGAGCCTGCCGGCCGTGGGGTGGGACGAGCGCCGCGGCAAGGTGAAGATCCACCCGCTGGCGGCGTGGACGGACGAGGATGTCGACCGCTACATCCAGGAGCATGACGTCATCGTCAACCCGCTGCTGTCGGACGGCTATGACTCCGTCGGCTGCTGGCCGTGCACCAAGCGCGGTGAGGGTCGTGCGGGTCGCTGGGCCGGTACCACCAAGACCGAGTGCGGTATCCACTGACCTCGGCGGTTCTGGCTGTTGCGGTGCAGGGGCACTGGCGGCGTTCGGGCGGTTAGCGTTCTGTTCGTTCGCTGCGGACCACATTCCGTCACGGTTTGTCGGACCGGTATGACGACATGTCGGATCGCGGTGCGATGATCTCGCGTGTGGTTGTCCAGCGTGTCTGGTCGGCCACGTGATGACGCGCGTACTGGACACCGCGAACGGATCCGACCATGACCCTGCGATCCCCGGCTGATGGCCCGCATGGCCCGCACGGCCCGCACGGCCCGCACGACCCGCACGACCCGGCGCCTGGCACCCTGCACGCCTGGGTGGACGAGTCGCTGCGCTTACGGGCCGGCGAGCCCGGCCTGTACATCTTGGCTGCGGCTGTCGCCGAGGTGTCGTCGTGCCCGCCCATGCGTGACAGTCTCAGGTCTCTGTTGGGACGGCGCCAGCAACGGTTGCACTGGCGGGACGAGGATGCGCCGCGCAGACGGAAGGTCGTCTCGTTGGTGGCGGGCGCTGATCTGGCGGCGGTCGTCGTCGTGGGCGCGCCGGTCGATCGCAAGAAGCAGGAGCGGGCCCGGCGCATGTGCATGGAGCGGCTCATGTACGAACTCGGTGAGATGTCGGTGGCGCGTGTGCTGCTCGAGTCACGAACATCATCTCTGAACGGCAAGGATCTCGCGATGGTCGAGGCGCTTCGCGGTAGCCGGATAATGCCGACCGGCCTATATGTAGGCCATGCTTCGCCGCTGGCCGAACCAATGCTGTGGATTGCTGATGCGGTCGCCGGGGCGGTATCGGCCGCCCGCGACGGCCAGCACGAGTTCGTCACCGGTATCAAGCATCTTGTGATGACGATTGAGATTCCCGTGCGATGACGAACAGCCATCCCAAAACAGCGCGAAGGCCGGGTCCCGTCGTCCGGCGGGGTCCCGGCCATCACTTCCCATCCCCCCAGCAGGAGGCGGGCTTGATACAAGCATGCGTCGTCTCGTCAGGGTAGTCAAGTTGTCTCGTCAGCTGGACCACGGATCTCGTGGCCAGCGCCAGTCCGGCCGAGGACGTTGCGGTGACTCCTGGTATGGCACTCGGACGGCGCGAAGGCCGGGTCCCGTCGTCCGGCGGGAGTCCCGGCCATCACTTCCCATCCCCCCTCAGGAGGCAGGCTGTAGCTGATGATCGACTGTGTGAGCGTAGGCGTCAACAGAGATTCCAGGGCGGTAGCGTCGTAAGGATGAGCGATGGCCGGGCACCCAACGATGGCGAGGGGGACGGGCCTGGGGGAGAGCGGGCCGCGAGTGGGCCGGGGCGGGACGGGCCGGCGCGGGTCCCGGGGGAGGTCTGGCTGGTCGGGGCCGGGCCGGGGGATCCGGGGTTGCTGACCATCCGTGGCCGGGAACTGCTTGGCAGGGCCGACGTCGTCGTCACCGACCGCCTGGTGTCCGCTGAGGTCCTTGCGTTCGTCCGGCCCGATGCAGAGATCATTTACAGTGGTAAGAGCGCCGGCGCGCTGACCCGGACCCAGGAGGACCTCAACGCGCTGCTGGTCGATCGCGCGCTTGCCGGTCACCTGGTCGTCCGGCTCAAGGGCGGGGACCCGTTCGTACTCGGACGTGGCGGGGAGGAGGCCGAAGCCTGCCGGCTCGCCGGGGTGGCATGCACCGTCGTCCCCGGGGTGACCTCGGCGTTCGCAGGTCCTGCCTATGCCGGGATCCCGGTCACCCACCGTGGTGTCGCCCAGGATGTCGCGGTCGTCTCCGGCCATCTGCCGCCCGGGCATCCGGACTCAGGCGTGGACTGGGCGGCGCTCGGGGCATCCCGGATGACCCTTGTCGTGCTGATGGGCGTCGCGCGGCTCGCTGACATCGCCGCCGCGCTTATCGACGGAGGACGGTTACCGGACACACCCGTCGCAGTGATCGAACGGGCTACCACGCCGGCCCAGCGCGTCGTCCGCGGCACTCTGGACATGATCGCGGTCGATGCCATCGCCCTGGGTGTCCGTTCGCCCGCGGTGGTGGTGATCGGTGCGGTCGCGGCCCGCTGCGACGCCCCGGCGCGGATCACTCCGCCTCCCGGTGGGGACGAATGTCCGCCGAGCGGTGCCGGGTATCCGTTGGCGGGTGTCCGCGTGCTCGTTCCGCGGACCAGATCGCGTCCGGGGCTGCTCGCTGCGCGACTGCGCGCTCTCGGCGCGGACGCGGTGGAGACCGTGGTGTCGCGTCCCGGTCCGGTGGCCGACGTCGAGGCCGACGTCGAGGCCGAGGCCGAGCCCGACCCGCGCATCGCCGAGGAGCTGTACCACGGTGACCTGCACGCGGTCGCGTTCGCGTCGTCGACCGCGGCTCGGGCGACGGCGGCGCTCTACGGTCCGCTGCCGCCCGGGATTCTGGTCGTGGCTATGGGCGTAAGAACGGTAACTGCATGTCAGCGGGCCGGCCTGCGAGTCGACGCCGTGGCAACCGAGCCTGGTATCTACCCGCTTGCCGCCGCTGTCGTCACGGCTGTTACCGAGGCCCGATCGCGCTGAGCGCGGCGCCGGCGCTGACAGCGCTGACAGAATTGCCAGCCAGTTGATCGTTTCCCGGATGGTCGCCGGTCAGCGCGTCCTCGATGCGGCCGGCGACCGCGGCCAGCACCCCCGGGTGCAGGCCGAGCGGTGCGGTCAGGCACCAACGGGTGTCAGGGAACTGCTCCTGCGCCCTGGCGAGGGCGGCTGGGATGTCGTGCGTGGTGTGGTTGCCCTCGAACAGGAAGAAGGGGTGGACGACGATCTCGGTGCAGCCCGCCGCGGTCAGGATCCCGTAGCCGGCGACGATGTCGGGCTGGGCCAGCTCCAGAAACGCTGGCTCCACCGCACCCCAGCGGGCCTGCCCGTTGTCTCCGGCACCGATGGTTTCGGCGTGGTCGGGTTGGGCGCGGTCGGGCTGGGCGAGCAGTCGGGCGACCGCGCGGACGGTCGCGTTCGCATCATCCCGCCGCGAGCCGTGCCCGATTACCAACAGACCCCGCATGTCCACCAGTCTGCGCCACGACGCGCCCGATCAGCCCGGTCAGCCCGGTCACGCCGGTCAGGCTGGCACGGTCTGGTCACCCACGCCGGCACCGTCGTCGGAGCTGTGCCCGGGGAAGACCTTGGCGGACGGGTCAATGATCGGAGCGGCGTTGTTCACGGCGGTGGCGACCTCGCCGAAGCCGGTAGCGATCAGGCGGACCTTGCCGGGGTACTCGGTGATGTCACCGGCGGCGAAGACCCGTTCGAGCCCGGTCGCCATGGTCGGGTCCACCACGATGTGGCGCTTGTCGATCGTCAGGTTCCAGCGGGTCAGGGGCCCCAGGTCCGCGGTGAAGCCGAGTGCGGCGACGATCGCCTGAGCCGGGCGGACCTGGCGCTCACCGGACTTGCTGTGCGCGAGTTCCACCTTCTCGACCCGCTCGTCGCCGTGGATGGCGCTGACCTCGGTGAATGTCAGCACCTCGACCCGGGATGTCTGCACCTTCCCGACGGTGTGTGCATGGGCGCGGAATTTGTCCCGCCGGTGGACCAGGGTCACCGAGCGGGCCAGCGGTTCGAGGGCGAGCGCCCAGTCGAAGGCGCTGTCACCGCCGCCGACGATGACGACGTCGGTGTCGGTATAGACGTCGAGTTTCGGGACGAAGTACACCAGACCGCGGCCCAGGTGATCGCCGCCGATGGGTAGCGGCCGAGGGGTGAACGTCCCGAGCCCGCCGGTGATGACGACGGCCTTCGTCCGGACCCGCGTTCCCTGCGCGCTGGTGACCACGACGGCGTCGGTCTCGTGGGTAAGTTCAGCGGCCTGCTGGCCGAGCAGGTAGGTGGGGGAGAACGCCCCGGCCTGAGCAACGAGCGCGGCGATCAGATCGCGGCCGCGCACGGCCGGGAACCCGGCCACATCATAGATCATCTTTTCCGGATACATCGCGGTGACCTGACCGCCGGCCTCGGGCAGCGAGTCCATCAATGCTACGGACATGCCGCGGAACCCCGCGTAGTAGGCGCCGAAGAGCCCGGCCGGCCCGGCCCCGATGATCAATATGTCGGTGTCGAGGTCTGCTGGCGTCGAGCTGTCATGGCCGGCGCTGTCGGGGCCTGCGGGGGTCACTGCGTCCACGCGTAACTCCTGGGGGCTTTCGGGGATATGCGGCCCCGCCGGATCGCATACGCAAGGGCCGGTCGGCACCATGGAAGGGGGCTTCCGCCCCATCCTGCCGTATCGGCGATTGAGGCGCCCTGACCGTGTAACCGGACCGGCGTGGCTGGCCGGAGCGCGGTTACGCCGGGACACCGACAGGTGGCGCGCCCGCCGGCCAGCTACCGTCGGAGCGGGCCGTATTCCAATTCATGACTGTGCGTCATCGATCATGGCGCTGGTCGGGAGGACTGCGATCAGAAAAGACATGGTGAACGGGAGCGCGCGACCGGAGTCGGGATCCGATGGACCGCGGGAGGTCATGCCCGTCCAGCGCGGTGACCCCGCCCGGATCGGCCGGTACCGGGTCGTCGGTCGGCTTGGCGTCGGCGGCATGGGCGTGGTGTACCTCGGCCAGGACGAAGCCGGCCGTCCGGTGGCCGTCAAGGTGATCAAAGAAGATCTCGCGGCCGACCCGGAGTTCCGGGCACGTTTCGCCGACGAGGTCGCCGCGGCCCGCCGGGTCGCGCCCTTCTGTACCGCGCAGGTACTCGACGCCGATCCCGGCGCCCACCTGCCGTACCTGGTAACGGAGTACATCGACGGGGTCCGCCTGGACGATGTCGTCACCAGCCGTGGGCCGTTGGCGCTGTCGACTCTGCAGGGGGTCGCGGTGGGGGTGGCCTCTGCGCTGACCGCCATCCACGGCGCCGGCATCGTGCACCGCGACCTCAAGCCGAGCAACGTGCTGCTGTCGTATTCGGGGCCCCGGGTCATCGACTTCGGGATCGCGCGGGCGCTGGACGCGGTGGTCGGGCGTACCCGCACCGGCATGGTACTGGGGTCGGCGGGTTGGATGGCACCCGAGCAGATGGAGGGCGCGCCGGTGGGCCCGGCCGCCGACGTCTTCGCCTGGGGCCTGCTGATCGCCTATGCGGCGGCCGGGCGCCATCCCTTCGGCGACGGTGCCCCGCTCGACATCGCGCAGCGGATCGTCATGGAGCGTCCGTACCTCGACGGTGTTCCCGCGGATCTTCGTCCGCTGGTTGCGGCAGCCCTGGATCGGGATCCGCGGGCCCGGCCATCCGCCGGGCAGCTCGTGCGGGCTCTACTCGGTGACCAGGAACGGTTTCGGTCCGGCACCCGCGCCGCCGTGCCCGAGGTCCTCGACGGCACCTGGTCGGGTGGTCGGCGTGCGCAACCCGTGGTGGGTGCCGTCGCAACCAGGCCCGGGCACGACGGCCGTACCAGGCTGGGCGTTCCGGGCCATACCGCGCCGGAGCGGTATGCACCGGAGCGGTATGGCCGGGAAGCACCTGCGCCGGAGCGGTATGCACCGGAGCGGTATGGCCGGGAAGCACCTGCGCCGGAGCGGTATGCGCCGGAGCGGTATGCGCCGGAACGGTATGCGCCGGAACGGTATGGACCGTCGCGCCGCCGACGGCGGTGGCGCCCTCGGATACCGGGCAAGCGTCTGATCATTCTCCTTCTGTTGATCTTCCTGGTGATGTCCGGGGTCGACCGTGTCACCCATGTCTGGGACACCCAGCGGGGTCGGCTCTGGGAGCAGGTCTGGACCCATGCCCAGGACGGCTTCCAGCATCAGGTCGTCGACCGTTTTCAGCGCGATGTCATCGACCGGGTGCGCAACAAGGTCGACGGCGCCCGGACCGGCGTTGGTCGGACCGGCCAGGGGTGAGGCGGCATCGGCTGTCGTCCCCCCGCACCCGAAAGCTCGGGCGGCAGGCCCGCTCGCCGTACCATCGCAGGGTGAGCCTTGTGGATGATGCCGACAGCGGTTCTTCGGTAATTGCAGCACCCTCGGTGGTGAGCGAGGGGGAGATCTCCTCTGTACTCGCCCGCGCCGCGGACGGCGGGCGGATCAGCCCCGACGAGGCGCTGCTGCTCTACACGAAGGCCCCGCTGCACGCCCTCGGCCAGGCAGCCGACGCCGTCCGGCGCCGCCGTTTCCCGGATGGCATCGCGACGTACATCATCGATCGGAACATCAACTACACGAACGTCTGCGTGACCGCGTGCCGGTTCTGTGCGTTCTACCGCGCTCCGGGGCACTCCGAAGGCTGGGTCCGCGACGTCGACGACATCGTCGCCAGATGCGGCGAGGCAGTTGAGCTGGGGGCAACCCAGATCATGCTCCAGGGCGGCCACCATCCCGAGTTCGGTATCGAGTGGTACGAGGCTGCCTTCGCGGCGATCAAGCGGACGTACCCGCAGCTCACCCTGCATTCCCTGGGCGCCAGCGAGGTCGTCCACATCGCGCGGACGTCCGCGCTGAGCTACAACGACGTCATTGTTCGGCTGCGCGACGCGGGCCTGGACAGCTTTGCCGGCGCAGGGGCGGAAATTCTCACCGAGCGTCCCCGGCACGCCATCGCCCCGCTGAAGGAACCCGGCCATGTGTGGCTGTCGGTGATGGAAGCCGCGCACGGTCTCGGTGTCGAATCGACCGCGACGTTCATGATGGGCACCGGTGAGACCAACGCCGAGCGCATCGAGCACCTTCGGATGATCCGCGACGTCCAGGACCGCACCGGCGGTTTCCGGTCGTTCATCCCGTGGACCTACCAGCCGGAAAACAACCACCTGCGCGGACGCACGCAGGCGTCCACGATCGAATACCTGCGGCTGGTGGCGGTGGCACGGCTGTTCTTCGACAACATCGCGCACCTGCAGGGCTCGTGGCTGACGACCGGCAAGGAGGTCGGTCAGCTCACCCTGCACATGGGCGCGGACGATCTGGGTTCGGTCATGCTGGAGGAGAACGTGGTGTCCTCGGCCGGCGCCCGGCACCGGACCAACCGGACCGAGCTCATCGGTCTGATCCGTACCGCCGACCGGATCCCCGCACAGCGCGACACGCTCTACCGGCACCTGGTCGTGCACCGTGACCCTGCGCAGGATCCGGTGGACGACCGGGTGGCCTCCCACTTTTCCTCCACCGCCTACTCCTCCACCGCACTGTCGTCGCCACCCATGCTGCCGATCGTCGCAACCCGCTGACGGACGCGCTGACGGACGTGCGTTCGTAACGATCTTTGGTAGCGATCTTTCGAGCTTTGTGCGATCAACAAGCGGGTATTCAGCGCACAAACCTCGAAAGATCGCCGGCTGCCGCCGCTGCGCGTTCTTATCGGCCTGCGCGGTCGGGGGTGACCAGGCGGACGGTGACATCGGGCAGCTCGTCGAAACGGGCCTGTTCGTCGGTGGTCACCAGAACACGCTTGGTGGCGCGAGCGGTCGCGGCGATGATGAGGTCATGAGCCCCGCGGGGCTTGCCGGTGCGACGCGTGCAGGCGAGTAGTTCGGCATGGTGCTCGGCGACGTCAGGGGTGTAGTTCTCCACGGGGGTGACGGCGAGCATGTCCGCGAGGAACGCGCGTTGCGCGGCCCGGGTGGCCTCATCGGTGGCCAGCAATACGCCGACGCCATATTCGGCGAGAACCACGGCTGGTAGGACGACGTCGTCCTGATCGCTGATCGCGGCGAGGTCGAGTCGGCCCCGGGCGCCGTTGACCAGCACGCCCGTGTCGAGGATCAGTCGTGCCACGGGTCGGTGTCCGCCAGCGCCGAGGCAGCTTCCCGCGCGCCGGCGACGTTGGCGGCGAACGTTTCGTCGATGCCAGCCTGGCCGCCCCAGCGGCGGAACACTTCCCGCAGGGCTTCGCCGTTGGTCTGTGGTGCTGGCATGATCACGGCGACCCGCCGTCCGCTGCGGGTCACGACGATCGTCTCGCCCTGCTCAGCCTCGTCCAGAACCGCGCTGAAATTCCGGGACGCTTCGGACGCCGTCATCACATGCATGCTCTTCATGATAGCTGATTCAGAACTTCTGATGACTGGGTTCGTCGACGACCGGGTGGCCTCACGCTTCTCCTCGACCACCCTGCCGACAGCCTGAAAACCGGCTCCGGCCTGCAATCAGCCCCGGTCGTAGCGATCTTTCGAGCTTTGTGCGATCAACAAGCGGGTATTCAGCGCACAAACCTCGAAAGATCGCCGGCTGCCGCCGCTGCGCCAGGGGGTTGCCCTGTTCGGTCAGTGTGCGTGCCGATCCACCTGCGTTGCCTTGCAGGTAAAGCCGCCGGGCAGGTCGTCGTGCCCCCAGCTGACTCGCTGCGATGGGGACAATATCTGGCCGGGAGCGATGTTACTCACCGTCGCCACGCCGGCTCCCGTGTCCGTCGGGTCGTCCTTGCTGCCGAACGCGATGTGGATGACATAGTCGCTGGCAACGGTCGAGTGGTTGGAGACGACGACAAAGGCGGTGGGCAACCCTGATTCGTACTCGATACCGCATGACACCGTCACGTCGGCTGCCGCCGGGGCCGTGGCGCTCGTCGGAACCGTCCGGACCTTGCTGGACGCGGACGGCGACCTGACCACACCGGGCTCCGCGGTGCGGTCGATCAGCCACTGGGAGACCGACGGCCGGACAGTGGCGCGCTCCCCGGTGGGAGCGGTGGATCCGGTCGGCGACGGTCCGACCGACGTGGGTTCCGCCGTTCGGGCGACGCTCGGGGCGGACGGTGACGCGCTCGCCTTGGACGATTCCCCACAGCCGGTGCCAAGGACAATGAGCGCTCCGAGCGCCAGCCAGGAAGCCCCGGCTTCAAGCCCTGTCTTCCATGGCCTTGGATGATCCGCTGACGGCTCGTTCACCGGCGGGCGGGCATAATCATTGACGTTGGTAATGGGAAACCTCCATGTTTACCTGTGGGCAGGAAATGCGTCGTCCATCTTGTGGACCCGGTCCGGTTCGGGGCCTGTGGCCGGCCAGAGGGTGATCGAATGTTCTTCGACGGGATCCTTGGACGGATCGTGCTTACGACCTAGCGCGCGCCCACGTGTCTGGACCCGGGTTCGGTACCAGCCTGGCCCGGCATGTGCGATGTTCCCAATATCTTTGTGTTGGGTGAAATCCCAGGTATACAGGTACGTCTTTCCTTCTGGGCTGTGGAAGCTCACGTCGACGACGGCTTCCCACTCATCGACGGCGGGCGTTGGCTCGGCTTCGCACAAGTCCACGGCTATCCGGATCTTGCCGGTGTGTGTTCCGGCAAAAAAAAGAAGGTATCCTTCTCCTCCTGCCACGAGACTATTGCCATTAATAACCTTATTAACCGCGTCGGGGGTCGGTGGTGAAATGCTGCCGTCGCACAAGGAGTATTGGCAGTAGCCGACGTGTAGAGTGTCTGTTGTCGAGGGCATCCTGAGATTATCCACGGCGGATTCACGCGGTCAGGGTGGCGTACGGCTCGGCGCCGAGCTTCCGGCTGGACCACCCGGTTCTCCTTCGAGTCACAGGCACGGGTCATGGGTCGCGAGGCCAGAGAGCGGCACTACCATGCGTGCATATGGAACCGGCGAGAATAGGGACTCAGAAGATCGACCCGGCGGGGCGAAATGATCCCGCGACGCTTGCGAAGCTGCGGGATCGGGCGATCAGCACGGATGATCCACTTATGCGGGGGCTGGCCCTCATGTCGATCGTGAAGATGTGGCCGGGTGATCCCGGCGTGTCTCTGTTGCTGCGGGATCGGGCCGTCGTCGATGGGGATGCGTTTGTGCGGCGAACGGCTGTGGAGGCGATCGGGGCCGGCTGGCGGGACGATCCAGCGGCTCTGCCGTTCCTGCTCGACCGCGCTGTCGCGGACCCGGACGCGGCGGTGCGGCGAGTGGCCGTGGAAGCGGTCGGGGCTGGTTGGCCGGGCGATCCGACTGCCCTACCCGTACTCGGTGCGCGGGCTGTCGCTGACGAGGATGCAGCGGTGCGGACGGCGGTGCTGACGGCGATCGCGGCCGGTTGGCAGGATGACCCTGCTGCGCTGCCGTTGCTCCCCGACGTGGTCGCTGCCCATCCGAACACGGCTGAGTCGCAGGCGGCGCTCACGATAATCGCGGACAGCTGGCGGGGCGGTCCTGCCAGCCGGGCGTGGCTGACCGAGCAGGTCGCACATGCCGACAACGGCAACGTACGGTCCGCCGCGGTACGAGCCATCAGCGCGGGTTGGCCGCACGATGCGGTCACCCGGTCCCTGGTGCATCAACTGATCAGCAACGACAGACACGTCGCGGTCAGATGCGCAGCGACGGGGGCGCTCGCCACGGGCTGGCGCGATGACCCGGAGACGTTGCCGTTGCTGCGTGCGCTTGCCGTCGGCGACGACGAATCTGCTGTGCGTGACACGGCGACTCGGGTGCTCGCCGCGCGCTGGCGGGATGACCCGGAGATGCTGCCGTGGCTGCGTCGGCGGGCGCAGGACGACTCGACCGCGCGCTCCCTGCTGGTGGAGACCAACTCGGACAGCTG
>NZ_CAUVXP010000037.1:0-39389 GCF_963555955.1 Protofrankia sp. Cas3 | reverse complement strand
CCTCGGGGTCGGTCCAGGCCGCGCCGAAGGGAACCACGCGCACGGCTGCGTCGAAGGCGGGCACTGTGCGCAGGCCCGCCAACGCGCTGTCCTCCGGCAGATGCACGAACGTGACGGTGAAGGTCCCGGCGTCCTGGGGGAAGACCAGGAACGAGTAGCCGTCACCCTCCTCGACCCCGATCACTCCACGGTTGACCGGACCTGGCGCCCGCCCCGACCGCAGCAGGTATCGCCGTGACCGGTACACCTCGTTAGCCGGCTCGTCGAAGGTCTCCTGGGCGAGCATCGCCGCGGTGAGGGCACTGCGCCGGCCGCCGCAGTCGACCACAAGATCCGCCGAATGCAGGCCGCCGTCATCAAGGCGTACTCCGTTGACCGCACCCCCGAACACCTCGATCGCCCGGACGGTCCCGATGTGGATGGAGACCCTCGGCTCGGCCTCGACCAGCCGGCGCAGCACCCACTCGAACGTGCTGCGCCGGCACAGGAAGGAACTCAGCCCGTCGGGCAGGGCGACGTCCACCGCGCCGGCGCCGCGCAGCGCCGCCACGACGTCGGGCAGAGCGGTCAGCAGTTCGGAGCAGCCGCGCGCGAGGAAGGCATGCGGCTGGTGCAGCTGCGCGACCCCGGTCCGTTTCCAGGCCGCAGCCGCATCAACCTGCGCAGGCACAGGTGTCGCGTCCCGCTCGAGGAGCGTGACCGCATGCCCTTCCCGCGCGAGCGCGAGCGCGAGGGTCATCCCCGCCGTCCCGGCGCCGCACACGACAACCCGCAGCCGTCGTGCGGGTCCCCTTCCCGATCCCAGCCACGATGCCATCCCAATCCCCTCTCGGTGTCGTGCCTCCGCGTCGTGCCTCCGTGTCGTGTATCCCCGTCGCTCAGCTCCGCGCTACCGGACTCCGCGCTACCGGGATGCCTGATCGCCGCCGCCGAACACGGCGCGCAGATGGTCCTCAAGGGCACCCGTGAGGATCGGCCTGGTCCGGAAGCCCACGTGCCCGTCCGGGCGGATCAGGTAGGCGCACGGTCCGGTGGGTGCGTAGGCCGCGCGGAACGTCCGGCCGGTGTCATAGACGACGGGCAGGTCGACGCCCGGCGACGACGTGGCATCCAGATCCCGGACGAGATAGATGTCGACCAGCCCGGGAAACTGTTGCCACATCGAGCCGGCCATCTTCTCGTAGCCACGCAGGTCCTCCTCGGTCGTGGACGCGTCCACGTAGATCAGCAACGTGTGCACGGTGCCGCGGGTCAGCTCGAACAGCCGCATCGGATGCCCGACACCGCGGCGGGTCAGACCGTGCACGTCGGGCGCGCGGTCCCCGGCCGCCGGGGACCGTTCGGGCGCCTCCCAACCCAGTGCCTCGCCGACCCCCGGGGTGCCGTGGTAGCTCAGGGTCATCTGCATCTCGTCGAGGAACTGCGCCTTTTCATCGGCGTTGTCCATCTCGTCGGTGAACGCCACCCGCACGGCGCGGTCCATGACCGCCCGGCCGGCTGGGCGGCGCTCGGCCTCGTAGGTGTCGAGCAGCCCGGGCCCGGCGTGCCCGCTCACGGCGAGCGCGAGCTTCCAGCCGAGGTTGTAGGCGTCCTGGATCCCGGTGTTCATGCCCTGACCGCCTGCGGGCGGGTGCAGATGCGCGGCGTCGCCCGCGACGAAGGCCCGACCGACCCGGTAGCGGTCGACGATCCCGTGACTGATCCGGAAGATCGACGACCAGCGAAGGTTGCTTCCGGTGGTGCCGGCCGGTGCCAGCCGGTCGAGCACGACCTGAAAGTCGGCCAACGTCGGCGGTTCGTACTCCTTGGTGAAACCCGGCGGCACCTCGGTGCGGGCAGCCTCCGCCATGATCCGCGGCGGCGCCATGGTCGCCATCCGGTATCGGCCCTTGCCGCGCAGCGGGACGCACACCAGCATCCCGTCGAGCTCACCGTCGGTCATGTGCATGAACCGCAGCAGGTATCCCTGCGGCATCGCCCAGTCGACGTCGAAGTCGGCCAGCATGAACAGCTGCGGGAACCGACCGGCCCCGGCGTTGAAGGACAGATCCAGTTCCCTGCGGACGACACTGTGCGCGCCGTCGCAGCCGACGATGTACCTCGCGCGCACCGTCTCCTGCGTACCGTCGGCGCCGGACAGCGCTGCGCTCACGCCCGAGGCGTCCTGGGTGAGACCGTGCAGTGCGACGCCCCGTTCGATCGATCCGCCCAGCGTGCGCAGACGGTCGGTGAGGATCCGTTCCGTGTCGTACTGGGGCAGCCCGAGGTGGGCATACGGGAGCTCCGGGAGGTTCCATTCGACCCGGTGCGTCTGACGTCCGTTGATCATAACGATCTGGCCGTTGAACCAGATACCGGCGTCGACGGCCGCGCGGACGACGCCCATGTCCTCCCAGATCTCCATGGTTCGGCAGTGGACGCCGATGGCTTTGTCCGCCTGACTCGGCGGCTCGGTGCTCTTCTCCACCAGCCGGAACGAAACCCCGCGGCGGGCGAGCTCCACGGCCAGGGTCAGGCCGGTCGGTCCCGCACCGACCACCAACACGTCAATGCTCGTGCGGGCCTCCCGCCGCCCGCTGACCGGCACCGGTGCGGTGCCGGTGCCGGTGCCGGTGCCGGTGCCGGTGCCGGTGCCGGTGCCGGTGCCGATGGCGGTGGGCGGGGACGCGGACGGTTCCAGCTCCGCCACCGGGTCCGGCGGCCGGGCCGCGATCGTGAAGATACGGCGGGAGAACCCCCGGTTGAGGTACGGAATCAGCCCGGTGGTCCGGTCGGTATGACGCGGATCCTGTACCCAGGCGAGGAACGCGGCCTTCGACGCCCACTCGGCGAGCAGGTGGTAGGTGGGCGTTCCTGGCTCGTGCAGAAGCTCTTCACGGATGTGGCCGGGGACACCGCGCATGGCCGCGGCCACATCGAGGAAGGCCTGTTCGAAGATGTCCTCGTCACCCGCGGGTACGGTCGTGGTGACCAGGATGCGCACGGCCGATCCCCGGCCCGACAGAGTGTGTAGAACCTGGTAGGTGTGGCGGTCCGCATCATCGCGCAGCTCCCGCAACGCCGTGGTGACATGGTCGCGTCGCGGGCCGCGTCCGAAGGCGTCCAGTGCCGCCCGAGTCTCCCAGTCCGCGACGATCACATATTCGCCGGGAAGGTCCGGATCACGCATGAGGTCCTGGCGGATGTTGCCGGGCACCGTGCTGATGACCTCAGCCGCTTTCCGCCAGGCGTTTTCAAACTCATGTTCGCGGCCGGCGGTGGCACGCATCCGCAGCAGCGTACGTACCGTCTCGGTCTCGCTGAGTCCGGTCGCGGGGCCGCCGGCCCTCTCGGGGTTGGTCATCGCTGCTTGTCCTCCGGTACTTTTCGAGTCAAAGGGGACACACCAGAAAGGGAGCCTGGATGCTGATCGATCTCAGGGAAATCGATCTCAGGGCAACGGCGTAGGACGAGCGAGGCGTTGAATCCGTCGAACCCGCGCGCGTTGACCATCGCGGTGAACACCGGTGTCGGGGTCACCTCGGACACGAAGTTGAGCCGGCACCCCTGGGCCGGAGCGCGGGTGCCCGCGGTCGGCGGAAGAAGATCATGACGCATGGCCAGCAGCGCGGTAGCCGCGTCCAGCGCCGCTCCACCCTGATAAAGCCGTCCCACCAGGGGTTTCTGGGTGGTGACCGCCGGCGCTGCAGGTCCAAATGCCGCCCACATGGCAGCGCATTCGTCCCGGTCGGCGGCAGGGACGCCAAGCGCGTCCGGGAAGACGACATCGACGTCGCCCGGACGCACGCCGGCCCGCCGCAGCGCCGTGGTCATCGCACGTGCGTACTGCTCCACGTCGCCTCCGCTCCCCCGCCGCGGCGGCCGGGGTCGCCCGTCGAACGTAGCGGCGGCACCGGCGATCTCCCCGTAGATGACGGGCGCACCGCGAGCCAGCGCATGGTCGAGATCCTCGATGACCAGGACGGCGCCCCCTTCCCCGGGCACGTAACCGTCCGCATCCAGATCGAACGGACAGTAGGCCCGCGCCGGGTCGGTCCGGGCGGTCATCGCGTGGTTGTGCTGCTGGCAGGTGAGCGCATACGGCGACAGCGGGGCCTCGGTCCCGCCTGCGAGCACGACCGGGGTCCCGCGGCGGACCAGCCGCGCCGCGTGGGCGAGGCTGTCCAGGCCCCCGGCGCTCTCGGACACCAGCACCATCGACGGCCCCTTCATGCCATACATGATCGACAGCTGGCCGACCGTGGCCGCATAGAACCAGGCGATCGACTGATAGGCGCCAACCGTGTGCGACGGTGAGCTCCACAGCCGCTGGAGCTCACGCTGGCCAAAGGCGTTCCCCCCCGAACCGCTCGCGAGTGCCACCGACATCTCGTACGGATCGAGGGCCGCCGGATCGATCTCGGCATCGGCGAGTGCCTGGCCGGCCGCGCAGAAGGCCAGCTGCGTCCAACGGTCGGTCTGCACGATGAACCGACTGGGCATGTGATCGGCAGCCTCGAATCCGGGCACCTCGCCGGCGAGGGTGGTGTCGTATCGGGACGGGTCGAACCCGCCGATGCGTCCGATCCGACTTTCGCCGGACAGCGCCGTCTTCCAGTAGGTGTCCGTGCCGATGCCGCTCGCGCAGACGATCCCGATGCCGGTGACAACCGCGCGTGGTTCTCTCGGCCGGCCCGTCACCGCCCGGCCTCCTGCGGCCGGGCGAAGATCATGGCGGACTGAAATCCGCCGAAACCGCTGCCGACCGACAGCGCCACGTCGACCCGTTGCTCCCGCGCCGTGTTGGGCGTGTAGTCCAGGTCGCATTCGGGATCACGGTTCGCCCAGTTCGCCGTGGGCGGCACAACGCCGTGCTCGATGGCCAGCGCGCAGGCGGCCATCTCGATGGCGCCGATCGCGCCGAGCGAATGGCCGACCATGGACTTGATCGAGCTGATCGGTACCCGGTAGGCATGGTCGCCGAGGGCGCGCTTGAAGGCGGCGCTCTCGTGCCGGTCGTTCTGTTTCGTCCCGGAACCATGCGCGTTGATGTAGGAGACGTCCGTCGCAGCCAACCGCCCCTGGGTCAACGCGTCACCGATGGCGACCGCCATCTCGGCGCCGTCAGGCCGCAGGCCTGTCATGTGAAAGGCGTTTCCCCGGGTGGCGAACCCGGCGACCTCGCAGTAGATGTGAGCGCCCCGGCGCAGCGCGCGTCCCATCTCCTCCAGGACGACGACGGCGCCGCCCTCCCCCAGGATGAAGCCCTGCCTGTCCCGGTCGAAGGGGCGGGAGGCGTGCGCGGGGTCGGAATCATCCGGTGACGTCGCCCTGATCGCGTCGAACGAGGCGAGCGTGACCGGCGAGATCGGGGAATCCGAGGCGCCGGCTATCATGACATCGGCCTCCCCGTCCATGACGAGCTGGTAGCCGTACCCGATGGCGTCGATCCCGGACGTACAACCGGTCGAGACGACCTGCGCAGGGCCGTGTGTCTCGAACCTGGCCGCAACATCGGCCGCCAGGCTGCTCGGCATCAGCGCCTGATAGAGGAACGGGGCCGCATAGTCGGGATCCACCAGCCACTCCCGGCCGGTGTCGCTGGCCACGACGTATTCGGTTTCCAACGCCGTGGTGCCGCCGACCGCCGTACCCATCGCGACACCGGTCGCGTTCGCGGTGTCCTCGTCGAACACGATCCCGCTGTCGGTGACCGCCTCCGCGGCGGCGGCGAGGGCGAACTGGATGTACCGGTCGGACCGTCGTGTCTGCCTGGGGGACAGACCGGCCGCCGCCGGATCGAAATCGCATTCGGCCGCGACCCGGGAGCGAAACGGCGAGGGGTCGAAAAACGTGATGCGGCGGGTGGCGGTGCGCCCTTCGGTCACGGTCGACCAGAATGCCGCCCGGGTCGCCCCTCCCGGTGCCACCACACCCACGCCGGTCACGGCCACGCGTCGCGAAGCGATCATCACGAGGCCACCGGGTCGCCGGCTGCGCTCTGGACAGCTGGACTCTGGATAGCTGGGCTCTCGGTGTCGACGTGTCCGAGTTCGGGACGAGGGGCGAGCGGACCGAGATGAAAAACCACCGACGCCGGTTCGGACCCGGTGTTGCGCAGCCGGTGGCGCATACCGACCGGGATGTAGAGCCCCTCGCCGGGTGCGACGACCGCAGGCTCGTCGTCGCAATCAACGGTAATCACCCCGTGCGTAACACACAGGAACTCTTCGCTGTATGGATGGTAATGTTCGGCGATCGTCTCGCCCGGCAGAAGCGTCGCCACGCCCATGAAGCCGGACGTACTGCCCACGGTTCGCGGGCCGAGCAGCACCCGCAGCTCCCCGCCGCGGCGCCGATCTGCCGGCACGTCGCGAGCGGCCACATGTCCCCAGCAGGATGTGACAGCCATGCTCCTAACTCCCCTCTCGCTCGTCATGCACGGGTGTCGCGGGCCATACCGGCCACACCGGCCACACCGGGCGCACCCGGTGCCCCGGCCCCGGCCCCGGCCCCGGCCCCGGCCGGATCAAGATCCCCGACTGCCAGCCGTTCGAGCTTGCCTCGGATGACCTCCATCTGGATCACAGAATTGATGTTGATCCGGGCGGTCATCGCCTCATCGTCGACGGGTGCGTCCGGGCGCATGGCGAAGTCCTGTACCCACGTCATCCGGACACCGCCGTCGACTTCCTCGTAGGACCAGTGGATGTTCATGTACCGGAAGGGGCCGGGCTCGACCCGATGCGCGCGTACCTCCCGGCGCTCGTGGTCAACCGTCCGCTCGCTCACCCATGACCAGACCCGCCCGTCGGCGTCCGGATGCATGACCAGCCGGAAACGCACGGTGTCAGTCTGGCATTCCGCGTCACCCCGCTGTTCCAGAATCTCCACCGAGGCATACTCCGTGAAGAGGTCCGGCCAGTTCTCGACATCGTTCGTGGCGGCCCAGACGACGCCGAATGGAGCGGCTATGAACACTGAGTTCTCGGTGTGTCCCGACATTACCGGGAGACCTCCTCGAAGGATTCGTTGACGATAGCGGAGATCTCGTTCACGGTCATCGTGACGGCGTGGTCGGGAATCTCGACTCCGAATCTCTCCACGATCACCGCCTGCAGTTCGAGCACTGCCAGAGAGTCGATTTCGAGATCCTGGAGAGAAATATCCGGGTTCCCGGCGAGAATACCGGGGTCCACGCCGGCCTTCGTAACGAGGATCTCCGAGATCTGGGCCGGTGTCACCACGGTCCGGGTATTTCCGCCGGTCGCCGTGCCGCCCGTTCTTTCGGCGTGTTCGGTGCTTGCCGTGTTTTCTGTGTTTTCTGTGTTTTCTGTGCTCATCGCCGTGTCCTTTTCAGTCCGCGACCAGGCGTTCGACCAGGCCGGTCGAATACTGGCCCTTTCGGAACTCGGTGTCAGCCAGTACCTGTTTGATGAAGGGGATGGTGGTGACCACGCCGGGACCGGCGATGTCGAACTCGGCCAGAGCGCGTTCGGCCCGGCCCAGCGCCTCAGCCCGGCTGGGTGCCCAGACCGACACCTTGGCCAGCAGCGAGTCGTAATGCGGGCTGACCCGGTATCCGGGGTAGCCGTGGGTATCGACCCGGACGAACGGGCCGGCCGGTGGTGTGAACCGTTCAAGCAGGCCCGGAGCGGGAACGAACCCGCGATCGGGATCCTCGGTGTTCACCCGGCACTCGACCGCGACGCCGCGCGCGACGACGTCCTCCTGCCGTAGCCGCAGCGGGGTACCGGACGCGACATACAGCTGCTCGTGAACAAGATCGCATCCCGTCACCATCTCGGTAACCGGATGTTCGACCTGAATACGGCTGTTTATCTCTATGAAGTAGTGGGCCTGGTCCTCGTCAACCAGAAACTCGACCGTGCCGAGGCCGGTGAAACCGACCGAAAGCGCCCCGCGTACGGCGTCCCGGCACATTTCGGCCACCCGGTCGGGGTCGAGTTCGGGCGCGGGCGCCTCCTCGACCAGCTTCTGGTGGCGGCGCTGTACCGAGCAGTCACGAGTGCCGAGGTGGATACCTCCACCGTGCGCGTCGCAGAGTATCTGTACTTCGACGTGGCGGGCCCGCTCAAGAAAGCGTTCGACATAGATCCGGTCGTCGCCGAACACGGCCCGTGCCGCGGCGCGCGTCCGCGTGTAGGCCCGGGACAGTTCCGCGGCCGACCATACAACGGTCATACCGCGACCACCACCGCCGGCAACGGCCTTGATGATGACGGGGTAACCGACGGCGTCGGCGATATCGCGGACGTCGGCTGCGTTGCGGGCGGCCTCCGCGCTGCCGGTGAGCAGGGGCAGGCCAGCCTGGCGCATCAGCGTCCGCGCCACGCTTTTGTCTCCGAGCGACGCCATCACAGCCGGCGGGGAACCGATGAAAACCAGACCGTTCTCCGCGCAGATCTCGGCGAAATCCGGATCCTCGGACAGAAATCCGTAACCGGGATGGATGGCATCGGCCTCCGTCATCTTAGCCGCTTCTATGATGGCGGCGACATTGCAGTAGCTGCGCCGTGGCGGCGGCGGCCCGATACACACGGCCTGGTCGGCGTATCGCCGGACGACGGAATCGGCGTCCGCGGTCGAATAGACGGCGACTGTCCGGACGCCGAGCTCACGGCATGCCCGGGCGACCCGCAACGCGATCTCGCCTCGGTTCGCGATGAGAATTTTCTGAAACAATTCTACATCCCTCCGCGGGAAAAGGGCCGGGGGCCCCTCGGGGCCGCCGGGCGAGGCGGTTGTGCGATCGTGCCTTACCCGGCGGTCCGTCAGTGGTGCGGCGTGATTTCAACGAGAACCTGGCTGAACTCGACCGCTTCCCCGTTCTCGACGCAGATCCGGGCCACCGTCCCGCCGGTATCCGCGGTCACCGGATTCAGTAGTTTCATCGCCTCGATGATGCCGATGGTCGCGCCGGCCTCGATGACCTTCCCCACCGCGACGTAGGGTTCCGCCCCTGGCTCGGGGGCGTGGTAGAAGGTCCCGACGAGCGGGGCGGAGACGACGACGGTGTTCCCGGAGCCAACGTCCCCGGAACCGGCAGCCCCGGAACCGGCAGCCCCGGAACCAACGTCCCCGGAGCCGACAGCCCGGGAGCCGGCAGCGCCGGCGGGTACGAGCGCCGGAACGAGCGCCGCGGCCGGATCCAGCTGGGCCGGTACGGCCGCAGCGAGCGCGACCGGCGACCATTCGACCTCGATGATCACATCTCCGGAACAGACCCGGATGCGGCCCAGGCGCCCCGGTAGTTCATCGGCCAGCCGCCTGGCATACTCGTGCAGACACCCCAGAACGTGCTGGCGCTGATCGGTCGCGCTGCCCGGTCTCATGCGGCCGTCTCCTCCTGGCACGGCCGCAGCCGCGGTTCGACTGAGCCCGGAGATGGCGTGGACGCGGCCGGGGTCGCCACGGCGGCCTGGCCGAAACGGCGGAAGCGCCCACGCCGAGCGTTGACCAGTTCGGCCGCCGGCACCGACAGCAGAGGCCGCAGCGTTTCCACCACCGCGGCCCGCAGCAGGTCCGCGGCGGCACCATGATCCGCCTGTGCCCCCCCGAGCGGCTCCGGCACCACCGCGTCGACGATGCCCAGGCGCAACAACGACGGGGCGGTGAGACCGAGCGCACGCGCCGCCTGGGCGGCAGCATGGGCATCGTTCCACAGGATCGCCGAGCACGCCTCCGGGCTGATGACCGAAAAGACACCGTTCTCCGCCACAAGAACGCGGTCCGCGACGGCCAGCGCGAGCGCGCCGCCGCTGCCACCCTCACCAGTGATCACAGCAATGATCGGGGTCGGGAAGGCCGACATCCGCTGGATGGCGTGCGCGATCGCGGACGCCTGCCCTCTCTCCTCGGCCTCACGCCCCGGGTAGGCGCCGGGGGTGTCGATCAGGGTGACCACGGGCAGCCCGAGCCGGGCCGCGAGCGACATCACCCGCATGGCCTTGCGGTAGCCCTCGGGCTGCGGCATGCCGAAGTTGTTCGCGATGAGATCCGCGGTCGAGTGCCCCTTCTGCGTCCCGACAACCGCCACGGCGAGTCCGTCGATCTCCGCCAGGCCCGCGAGCACCGCGCGGCAGTCACCATAGAGGCGGTCTCCCCGCAGTTCGACAAAAGCGTCGAAGGAACGGGCGAGATAATCCTGGACGGTCGGGCGGGCCGTGTCGCGGGCGAGTCGTACGGTCTCCCATGGGTCGCGCTGGACCAACCGCTCCGGGTCGGTGATGACCACGCCCACCGGTCCGCCCACCGGTCCGCCCGGCAGTCCGCCCGGCGCAGGACCGGCGGGCGGACCGGCCGGCGCAGGACCGGCCGACGCCCCGGCAGCCGCCGGCGCACGGTACCCGGCCGACAGCAACCGCGTCAGGCAGCTCCGAAGATCCACCCGGTCGGCGACGATGTCGACCTGACCCTTACTGGCGAGAAATCCGCTGCTCTGGAACTCGGCGGGAAGTTCCTGCCCGATGGTCTGGCGGATGACGCGGGGGCCGGCGAAACCCATCCGGCTGCCGGACTCGGCAACGATCACGTCCGTGTTGGTGGCAAACGATGCAGCCACACCGCCATAGGTGGGGTCGGTCACCAGGCTGATGGACAACAGGCCCCGTTCCCGGTGCCGCTGGATGGCGATGCCGGTCTTTGCCATCTGCATCAACGACAGACAGCCCTCCTGCATCCGAGCGCCACCAGAGGTCGCGACGATGAGCAGTGCGAGCGCGTCGTCGACGGCACGTTCGACCGCGAGGGTAATCATTTCCCCGACCGCCGACCCGAGACTCCCGCCCAGAAAACGGAAATCCATGATGGCGGCGACAATAGGGTAGGCACCGATACTGGCCGTGCCACACAGCACCGCCTCGGCAAGTGAGGTCTCCTCGCGGGCGGCCTCCCAACGCCGGCGGTAGGGCCGGGTATCGGTGAAGCCCAGGACGTCAAAGGCCACGGGTTCGATCGGCAACGGCGCGAAACTGCCCGCGTCAAGAAGCTGGTCCACCCGCTGCGACGCCGTGAGCCGACTGTGGTGACCGCATTCGGGACACACGAGCAGATTGCGGGCCAGCCGCTTGCCGTAGACGAGCGCCGTACAGGACCCGCACCGGGTCCAGGCCGCAGCCCTCGCCCCGGCGGTAGCGGTATTCACGCGACCTCCCCCTGAGACGCCGTCTCAAAGGTGTAGAAACAGTGTGCCATCGCGTCCGCGGGCGAACGCCATGTCTTCAGGTACGGCCGAATATGGTGCTGCAATCGGTCGCTGACGCGCTTGAACTCCTCGTGACCGCGTGCGTTCTCAACCGTCCGCCGGCCGTCGTCGACGGTTTCCAGAAGATGTACGTAGAGATCGCCGAGTGAGTAGAGTGAACGGTGGACGACGCCGGCCACGCGCGGCAGACCGGTGGCGTCCGACTCTGCGAAGATACGCGCGACATCCTTGTGGGAACCGGGTTCGATTTTGGCAACAATCAGCGTTCTGTGCATGTTGCGATCCCCCTCCACCGAGCTGGCCGGGAAACCCCGGGACCGGGGCCGGCAGGGCCGCTGACCCATTCACGGCGACGTTTCCAGGCGAGACTGACCCACTACTGAGAGTAAATGCGATCATGCCGTGCGTCCACCTGTACCGTCTGCGTAACCATCGGAGGAGGGTTCCATCCGATCACGCCGACCGCACCGCACCGCACCGACGGCCGGGCCAGGCGATCCGCCGCGACGTGTCGCTCCGACAACAGGCGCAGCGGGAACAAAGGTGGACCGGCCGGCGAGCCGGGTGAGCCGGGCCAACACCCCGAGCAGGTGCCAGCCTCGGTCGTCAGGCGAACGCGTGTACCTCGTCGACGACGACGGCTCGCAGGTCGGTGAAAAGCCACCGGTGGTCAACCCGGGCAGAAAGAAGCATCGCCTCGATCGACTCGGGCGTGGTCAGCAGCACTTCAGGTGGATCAGCGGCCAGCCTGCGCTTCGCCGAGTCGGCGACATCACCATGCCATACCGCAGCTCGCCGACCGAGCCTGGGGGAGGTCGAGGAGGAGAGCGGTTTCCCAGGTGGCGGTGGTGTCGGTGGCGAGGCTGTGTAGGACGGCGGCGACCCCGGCGGTGCCCTCGATGAGGCCGGGTGGCCATCCGCTGGCGGGCTCGGTCATGTTGAGGCTGTCGAGGAGCTGGTCGGTCAGGGCTGGAAGGTGGCTGCCGAGAGGGTGGAAGCGGGCGTCGGCCGCGGCGCGGTGGACCGTGGCGACCAGGCCGGCCCAGCCGTGGCAGAGCGTCGGGTCGACGAACCTTGCGAGCTGGGCGGGGTTGCCCAGGCACGCGGCGAGCGCGGCCTCGGCGCGTTCCTGGCGGGCCATGTCGGTCAGTGCGATGGCGGCGAGTTGCTGGGCGCGGGCAAGGCCGGGGGTGCCGTAGCACCAAGAGGCGCGGCCTGAGCCAGCCTGGGCGGGGCGGCCCTCCCTCAGCTCGCTGAAGGTAATCCTCTCGGGCCACCAGGGGCCGGTCGGGCTGTCCTGGCGCCAGGCGTCCAGCCAGTCGCAGATTCGATTCAGACCGTCGAGGTGGCCGGGGACGACGATGCCTCGACGGTACGCGAGCGCGAGCAGTGCGAGGGGGCCGGCGACGCCGTGGGCCATCCCGAGGTCGGCGTGGCCGTCAGCGAACGCGTCAACCGGCGCTCTCACCGGAAGATCGCCGCTCCACCAGCCGGGCAGTGACAGCCTGGTCACGCCGCTGGCGGGCAGGGGCTCGGTGAGGCGGACCAGATAGGTCAGGACCCGGCGGAGCTGGTCTGTGTCCGGGTGGGACGTGAGCAGGTGGGCACCGAGCCCGGTCAGGCCGCGGACGAGATCGTATTCGGCGCGTTCCGGTCGCTGGCCGGCATCGATACGCCGGTTGGCTGCGGCGAGGCGCCGGTCGGTCATCTCTGTGACGGCGCTGTCCAGATGCTGGCGGGCGAATCGGTAGCGGCCGGGTGGAGCTGCTGTGGCGAGCGTGAACGCGAGGGCCGGGGCGCCGAGCCATAGGCCGGCTCGCGCCCCGACGCTCAGTTTCTCGCGTGTGGCGGCTCTGAGCCAGGCGTCGACGGTGGCCCAGCTACCGACGCCGTCCCGGGCACGTAGGCCGTGCAGCATGGCGACGCCCGCGGCGCCGGCGGCCAGCGACTGGCCTCGCCGACGCTCACCGGTCGAAGCTCGGTCGCCGTCGGGCTGGGACGCTGGCGGGGCGGTCAGCGCGTCGGCGAGGCGGGCAGCGACGGTGGCGGCGCGCGCTCGACGGTCGGTGCTCAGGGGCATTGACCATCACCTCCTGACGGTCCGGTCGGTTCGGCGCGGGACAGCCGGTCCGGGGGCGTCCAGGGGCACCGCCGGCGGTCGCCGCCTCGTGTACGCGGGTGGTTCAGTAGGTGACGGTGATCGCGCAGTCCTTTTTGACGATCGCGCGGTCGGGGATACTGGTCTGGGCGGTCAGGGACGTGGCGGTCAGGAACGGGCGGGCTTTCCGGTCGGTGCTCCAGGTCTGGATGTGTCCGCACAGCCGCTCGGCGAGGGCGCGGCCGTCGGGGCCGTGCCCGTGGGCGCCGAGCTCATAGACGGTGTCGGGGCCCTCCAACCTGCGCTTGGCGAGGTAGGCCAGCGAGGAGCCTGCGATCAGCGCGGGGCTCAGGTTCGGGATGAATGGTGCGCAGAGATCGGTGCTGACCGCATCGGGACTTGCCTCGATTCGGCAGACGGCCGGGTCATTCGCGGTGGCGCGCAGCCAGATCCCGTCGATGGGGTCCTGCGGGCCGACGGTTGCCCCGGACCAGGCCCTGGTCCGGGAGGTGTCGAAGATGCCGGTCAGCCTGGCCGGGTCGATGTCCTGGTCGACGTCGTAGTGGATCTGGATTAGCGGGTCGGTGTGGAGCGCGGCGACGCGTTCGACGTCCTGGCCGATCATCGGGACGAAGCCGCAGAGGAACACCGACTCCGAGCGGAGCACACCGTCGTCGCCCTTGACGAAGGCGACGCCGCGGGTCTGTCCCCGCCAGCGCAGCGGCAGGACCATCCGTCCGTCGGGGACAAGCTGGGTGAACCAAGTGTCGGGGATGTCACACGCACCGACGGTGACGATGATTTTGTCAAAGGGCGCGTCGGCCTCGTCGCCGAGCGCGCCGTCGCGGGTCAGGACTCGCACGTCGCTGTAGCCCGCCGCCACCAGTGCTTTCGATGCCTGCTCAGTAATCTCCTCATCGATGTCGACAGTGACGACCTGCCCGTCGGGGCCGGTGAGTTCGGCGAGCAGCGCGGCGTTGTAGCCCGTGCCGGCACCGACCTCGAAGACCCGCTCGCCGGGGCGGACCCGGAGCTCGTCCAGCATCCCGGCGACGAGGGTCGCGACCGAGGCGCAGGACAGGTGAGCGCCATCAGCCGCCGTCTTGGTGATCACCGACTTGTAGGGGTTGTACGCCTCGTCGATCGTGGCGCCCGGCAGGAACAGGTGCCGGGGCACCGCGCGCAGCGCGTGGACGACACGCTCACCGAGGCCCGGCCGGCTGTCGGTGATTTTCTGGACCATGTCGGCGTGTAGCTCGGCGGCAGTGCCGGGTGTCGCGGTGGTCATGGACACGTCCTTGTCGGAGTGGGAACCGGTCGGATGGTGCGGCGGCAGAGATCGTTGATCGAGGCGTGCGGGCAAACGGCGGTGTGTCGGTCCGGTCAAGTCCGGCAGGCTCGTCCTCGGTCCGGCTCGCCGGTCTCCCTGCCGGGAATGGGTCGGGCCGGGGCCACTGGCACGGTTCGCGAGCGATGTCCGGGCCGGCGGTGACTGGTCGCGGTCATGCGGGTGCCGCCTGCTGGGTGGTGCGCCAGGCGAGCGCGGCGCCGCGGGCCAGCCGAAGGCAGGCAGCCTCGTGGTCCCGGTTGATGCCGCGCAGTCGGTTATAGGAGAGGTGCAGCAGGGAGCCGGCGACCGTCGCGGGGTCCATCTGGCCGGGTAACGCCGCGCGGTAGGTGGCCAGGGCCTTGGCGCGCGCTGCCCAGGCGTCCGCGAGGTCGCCAGGCAGGTGCGGCAGATCCCTGGGGACGCTGTGGCGGGCCAGCCGGGTGGTTTCGCCGACGACACGATGATCGATGGTCTGCGGCTTGGCGAGAACGCGTGTGATCAGGTAGTCGGCGGCAGGGCGTATGCCGCCGAGGAACGCGTCGGCGAGGTCGAGCATCGACAACGCCGTGATGCTGTCGGGATGCAGCCCGGCCGGCGGCTGGCGCAGCGCGATGATCGCGGCGGTGGTGTCGGCGCAGAACACGGCTTCAGCGGCCTGGAGAGCCGCGTCGGCGCCGTAGCGGCCGGCTTCCGGAAAGTAGGTGTCAAAGGCCACCTGTCCGGCGACGCCGCTCGTCGCCAACTCGGCGGCCCACGCGCCGAGGATCGCCGCGCGGGCCGCGTGGTGCGACTCGTCCGTGGCGACGCGGATGCGCAGATGGTCGGTCTGCTCGGTGTTGCGGTAGCGGACCATCCACATCGGCGCGCCGTCGAGCCGGGTACGCAGGACCGACAGACGGCTGGCGATGATGTCGTCCATGGCGGTGGGGTGTGTATGGACGCGGGCGGAGATCCATCGGGCGGTCGGATCGCCGGGGCGGTGGCCGTCAGCGTTGACCCTGCTGACCAGCGGCGGGGCGAGTTTGTTCGGTGCGGGTAGGCCCGCGCGGAACACGGGGGCGACGACCTCGTGGGCATGCCCGATCCAGCCGAGGTCCTGACCGGGCACGGCTCGGTTCAGCATCGCCACGCCCGTGTCGGCCAGATGCTCGCGCAAGATTGTGCGATGGGCGGGGACCGTGAGGTCCAGCCGCAGGGTCATGTCGCCGTCGGCCAGCTCCACGAGCTCTGGGCACCGATGCCGGTGCCGCCACCGCCCCAGCTCGCCGCTCCAGTCGGCAGTCGGCGCGTCAACGCCGGGCAGGTCGGCGGTGTGGAGGCGCCAGCGTTCGGGGGCCAGGATGATCCGGCCGTAGCGGACTTCGGGAAGGTGCGGCAGCGCGCCCGCGGCCGGTCCGAACTCGAACGCAGTCAGCGACGCGGCGAACGCGCGTGGCAGATGCGCCAAGAACCGCGCCAGCAACGGCATCTGCCGATCGAGCGCCAGCGCGTGATACACTTGTGGATCGATGATCCGGCCAGTGGCGGCCTCGATCAGCAGCAGACCCCGCCCAGTCGCGGTCAGCGCCAGATCTGCGGGTCTCAGCCCGCGCGGTCCTTCCGACGGTGGCTCGCCGAGGGCCAGTACCTCGGGCAGAAACCGGGGCAGCCGTGCGACGTTCTGGCCGCGGACGAACCTGGACGGGCAGGACAGTTGTACCGCGGTGGCGCCCTCGTGCAGCGCCGGAACCGATCTGTAGGCGCGGACCATCGCCGCGTCACGGGTCGAGGACTGGAACCTCGCGGTCAGGGTTCCGGTCGCGCGGGCTGGAGTCACGGCCAGCAGGTAGTCCCCGGCATTCAACGCCTCGACGCTTCTGGCATAGATCTTCGCCACGATCTCCCCGTGCGGCTGGATGAAACGCGGGCCGAACAGGTCACCGGCGGTGACGTGCCCGATCAGTGCGTCGGTCAGCTCAAGACGACCACCGTCGGCTAGCGCCTCCCACGCCAGAGCAAGCAGCCGCCGGTCCCGATCCGTTACCGACGGCGCGGGTGCCGGCAGGACCGAGCCCGGATAGCCGGCCGGATAGCCAAGCCCCGACGCGTCGTCGAGCACGTCGCGCAGCGGGACCACGCTGCCGACGCCGTAGCGTTCGACGAACCTGCGGTGATAGTCCGCCCATGCCGCCGGTCCCAATGGTTCTCGGCCCAGCCGCGTCAGGACACCTGCGGCCACGGCCATGTCCGAAGCGACGGACTCGGGCAGCTGAAGGTCGCAGTCGAGTACGAGGTCGAGGGCGAGGGGCGAGCGTTGTTGGGGGGCGATCTGGTCCATCGCCGCGAGCAGCGACGTGCGTGGCGCTGCCTGTGCCTCCAGGGTCGGCGCCGCGTTGAGTTCGCCGAGCCGGGTGTGGATCGTGGTCAGCTCCTCCACCAGCGGCGCGACCTCGACCAGGTCGCGCGCACCTGCCGTCCGAAGGACCGTGATCAGGTGACCGAGCGGATCGGTCTCCGTCATCGGCGCACGCAGGTTGGTGACCAGAAAGTGTTCGGCGACGAGCTGACGCAGTAATCTCTCGATGCGCTCAGGGCCTGCGGCGGTGAACGCCTCGTTCAGCCTGTCGGCCAGCTCGGCGAAGCGCACCGGACCGCGGGCGGCATCCCGCACGAGCCGCACTGGCGGAGTAAGCGGGATCTCCGCCTGGCCGTCCGGGTGCGGCACGATCAACCGCCCTGCCCGCTCGACGACGAGACTGTTGAACACGACGGTCACCCGCGCCAGCACCGGGCCCGTTTCCAGACGGTCAATGATCTCACCCAGCCACGCGGCATCAACCCGAACCGTCGACCGATGACGATCACCGATTCGGACCGACCCCACCTGGCCGAACCCCGTTGGCGCGACACCCGCGAACAGCGCGAACGGCGTCGACCGCCCCCCGGAACGCAGCAGGTACCGCACAACCGTCGCCGCCGCAGCGCGCACTCGCCGGTCCGTGACCGGATGCCCGGCCACGATCTGCTCGACCCGCGCGGCCAACGCGCCGCTGGCGAGCGCGACCGACTCCCGGGTCGCCGGCCAGACCTGCGCCAACCACACTCTGCACGCCGCCGGGTCTTCCAACACCGGCCAGCACGCCACGCTGCCCGGCGCGTTCGTCGCCGCGCGCAGCAACGCGGGACCCGCCGGCCGGTATAGCGCCCCGCCCATCGGCGTCGTCCCTTCCCCTGCCTTCGTCATATCCGCGTGACGCGCCGTCCCGTGCCGCCCCGACGGCGTCGGGACGGCACGGCGACGACTCGCGTTTACGAACTGGCGCACGCCGACGGGCAGGTCGACGAGCAGCCGTCCGAGGTGTCGCAGCCGTCGCTCGCCACGCAACCGTCGTCATTGACGATGGTGATCGGCAGGTCGAACCAGTCGGCCGGCATCGGACCCGATGGGCCGACCTCCTGCACGATGGACATCCGCGTCTCCTCTCGGTGCCGTTCCCCGGCGCACCTGCCGACCATCCCTGAGCACCACGCGCACGACGTGCATTCGCTTCGGGATGGCGCAGGGTCGGGAGTTACCATGCCGGCCTTCGGCGGTAACGAAAGGTAACGATGCCTCACCTACGGCGCAAGGTCATTCCCCCGGGGACGAAGTTTTCTCTTCGCGCCTTGTCCGGCCGCTGACCTGGGAAGATGACGTCCGCCGTGCTGGTGTGTTCGGCCTGACACGCCGGGATACATGCCCAGTCGTTCGGGTGGCCAGGCGCGGCCCGAGCGCAGCGGACCTCCGTCTGATTGCGCGACTGCTTCGCCCCGCAGCGCGGTTCTCCTGTGACCGGTGAAGCTGGGTGTGGAACGTGGTCAGCGACCAGTCAAGCCGAGGGCGTCGAGGTGGTCGCTCATCAGGCTGGTCAGGCTGGCCAGGAGCCGTTTGCCCTTCTCCGCGGTAGCGAGCGAGGGGCGGCCGATCACTCCCGTCCGCGTGTACGCCGTCATGCCGTGGACGAGGAGGTGCGGTCGGGGGCCGCCTCCCTCGTCGGCGGTCTCCCAGCCGGGCCGGACGAGGTCGGGGTGCACGTGCAGAAGGATGGAGGTCTCCAGCTCGCCGGCGTGCATGTCGTCGTGGGCGTCGGTCTCCAGCTCGGCGGCGGCGCGGGCCGCCGCCCAGTCCGACCGTCCAGGGAACAGCGTCATGCTCGGCCCGTCGATGTTGGCCTCCTGAACGATGTTGTTCAGGACGTAGTTGCCCCCGTGACCGTTGACGAGCACCACTGCGGCGATGCCGGAACGACACAGAGAGCTGGCGACGTCACGGACGACCGAGGTCAGAGTGACCGACGAGATGCTCACCGTTCCCGGGTACGAGGCGTGCTCGTGGGAGCACGAGAACGTGACCGGCGGGAGCAGGAACAGGCCGTACGCATCAGCCGCAGCCTCGGCGATCGCCTGGGCGATCAACGTGTCCGTCGTGAGGGGGAGGTGAGCGCCGTGCTGCTCGAAGCTGCCCACCGGCAACACGGCCGCCCGCGCCCCGGCTCGCTCCGCCTCGGCGCTGATCGCCGTGGTGATCATAGGAATGGCTGTCTCCTCCTCGCGGCGCTCACAACCCGGCAAGCGGCAAGGAACTGGCCGACCTCGACCACCCGATCGGCTCCCGCGAGCACGCCCGCCATACTGTCGAGCACAGTGTCCGCGCGTGCTGAACCCGTGGCCTGGGCGAGTTCCAGCGCACGCAGCCCCTCGGCTCCCGCCTCGGCCATGCGCCCGGCCGCGGTGTGCGCATCCGCCAGCCAGGCCCGCCACATGACCTCATCCTGACGCAGCCCGTCCGGCCAGTTCGCCAGGACCTCTTCCAGCATCCGCGTCGCCCCGTCCAGGTCACCGAGCAGCAGCCGGCAGCGACCTTCATACGCCGCCACGTAAAGGTCCGTGCAGTGGCCGTCCAGCGGGTCCGGGTCCACCTCGGCACCTGCCAGCAACCGGACGGCCTGGCGAACGGCAGCCCGGGAGGCGGCAGCGTCGCGGTTGAGGGCATGGCCGTGCGCCTGGCGGACGAGACACAGCGCGGCGGTACACACACTGCTGGAATCGAGGGCAGTCGCACCTTCCCCCAACGCGACGGCTTCCCAGCCACGCCCCTGATCAGCAGCCTGCTGAGCCCGTCGCATCAGGACATAGCTCGCGGTACGACGGTCGCCAGCCTCGGTGGCCTGGCTATACGCCAGCTCGGCCCACATCCTCCCAGAGCGCGGACGTCCGAGGTTGTCGGCGAGCCAGGAGAGGAACTCCGACCACCGGGCCTGGACCGCGAGAAGCTGACGATTCTCGACCGGTGACGTCCGGCGGCACGCGTCGAGCAATGCGAGTTGCCCGCGGGCCAGGCTCCACACCGAGCCGGGCCCACCGTCGTTGGACTTCCCGGCAACCAAACCCAATAGCTCGACCCAATGCTCCGTCGGATCCGTAATGTCAACGCCGATTGCCGACGGCTGACCGAACACGTCTGGTTCCGGCACCAAATCGAACTGGTGCGCGAATCCGCCGTTGTCGGCCGCGATCTCGGTGGTCGTCGTTAAGGAGACGCCGCCGATGACAGCTTCCCGCACGGTCTTGCCTTCAGAGTCTTGGCGCGCCGTTGGCAGTCCCTTACGGATCTGGCTGATAAGCATGAGATCCGCGGGGGGCATGTTCTCGCGGTCGTCGAGGTCGAGCAGGTTGTGGACGGTGGTGCCGTAGACCTCGGCGAGCAGGGCGAGAAGCTGGGGCGTAGGTCGGCGGCGGAGCGGAACTGGCCAGTTCTCCAGTTCGCTGAGCCATGGCGCGGTCCGGGTGGCGGCGCCGTCAGGGTCGAGGCCGGTGCGGGCGGCGTGGGCGTTGATGTGATCGGCTGCCTGCTGCTGGGTCCAGCCATGGGCGACGCGGTGAGCGGCGCGGGGGCGTATCCGATAGCGGCGGGCGAACTCGACGGCGATCTCGTCGTGGCTCATTCCGACCGCGCGCATCCGAGCGCGCAGTTCGTCCTGTTCAACCCGTTGGCCGGGTTTGCCCATGACGACGCCACGCCCCTTCCCCTCATCGTCGCTGGTCCCATTCCAAGCGGGACATGTCCATAGTAATGGATTGATCACAGATACGGCATTGCGTGTGGGCACCGCCGCGAACGCTGCCCGCATCCATCGACGTATCCCCAGATCAGCAGAGGCGGAGCGTTGAAGTCCACCCGCCGACGCCTTCCGCCGTACCCTGCGCCTGCTCGGCTACCAGCGACACCTGGATCGCCGCCTTCGAGCCCGCCGGTCAGCTACTGGCGCAGCTGGCCCGAGGCTGGACAGCTTCAGCGCGGACTGCGCGCCGTGCTCGCCCGCCACATCACACCGTGCGGCCACGCTGCCACGCTGCCACGCTCCATGGCCAAAAGTGGTACTAATCGCGTCATCGAACAACATCACGAATGGTGGCCCGCACGCACGCCTGTACGGCGCCCGGGTCGGCAAGGCGTTCGGCGAGGGTCTGTCTGCCGAGTTCACCCGGGACCGCCGCGGAGAATTTGAGGCCTTTCACCGCGTCGTCATCGATGTCCGGGCGGGCGACAACAAGGTCGGCGGATCGCCGGTCAATCATCCCGCGTAGATCTGCGGCCGTGACATGCGGGTGGAGCCGCACACGCAGATCCCCGACCGCGGCGTCCGGATCCACAAGTTCACCCAGACCGGCGGCCAACGCCGAGTTGGCCGCGAACCCGGCGAAGGTCCACCACACCGGTGGCGCGGCCGCGTCCCGGACGAGGTAGGTGCGCTCCCCCGGCCCGCCGTCCGCGAACGGGTACTTCTCCCGGAGCTCGTCAAGCGCGTGGACAGCCCGGCGGGACATCGCGACATCCGCGGTCTGCCCGGCGAGGACGTCGTGATGGGCGCGGGCCAGGGCACAGGACATCGCACGGCTGTCGCTGCTCCAACGCGAGCGCCCACGGAACTCGCTCGGCTCCACCCAGACCCGCCTTTTCCGCCAGTCGATGTGATCGACCTTCCAGGCCCGGCCCCCGAGCAGGACAACCCGCGGCCCGTCCTGCGTCCGGGCGGTGAACGCGAGCGGCGGCAGATGGCCGAGCGTGCCGCGCCCCCAGACAACCGCCAGCATCGGCTCACTGGTGAACACCGACGTCAGATCGAGGAAGAAACGTCGTCCGAATTCCGCCTCCGCGCGGGGCCCGATGGATACGAGCCCGCCGGAGTCGATGACAAAGCCGGACGCGGCCAGATGCGCCAGCACCTCCTGTGCCCCGGGGGTGCGGGCGAGCGCGCCAAGCCATTCGAAGATGTCGCTACGGACAAGGCGACGTTCCTGCAGGATGAGTCCGAGGATCTGCTGGGCGACGATGTGGCGTGGCAGCGCCGGTGGGATGACGGGTTCGACATATCCGCGTTGCCAGAGCAACGTCAGCGCCGCGGCACGCCAGAGCGAGTTCCGCGAGGTCGCCAGGAACAACGTGTTGCGGCGGGATCCGGCACGGCGGCCGGTCCGCCCGAGACGCTGGAGAAAAGAGGCCACCGTTGCGGGGGCGCCGATCTGGATGACCCGGTCCAGGTCACCGACGTCGATCCCGAGCTCCAGCGTGGACGTAGCCACGATGACACAGTTGGTCGAGGTCGCAAAAGCCGTCTCGGCCTGGTGTCGCTCATCCCTGGACAGCGACGAGTGGGACACGTGCACCCGGACACCGAGCCCGCGCAGCGCAACGGTCAGTTCCTCGGCCTGGCTGCGGGAATCGCAGAAAACAAGCCTCTTCTCGCCCTGGTGCAAACGGGCGATGACCAACGCGGCGTTGGCGACCGACCCCACATGGTCGAGCTCGATCCCGGGAGCGGCTGCCCCGGCTCCGAACGCCTGCGCACCGGCCGCCCCATCCGGGGATGCATCCACGTCAACCGTTTCATCAGCTGGCCTGACGACGGTGCGTGGCCGGGTTGATCCGTTCGCCAGCCAGTCGAGCAGCGCGTCCGGGTTTCCGACCGTCGCGGACAGGCCTACTCGCTGGAGCGACCGGCCGGCGAGCCGGGTGAGCCGGGCCAACACCCCGAGCAGGTGCCAGCCTCGGTCGTCACCGGCGAACGCGTGTACCTCGTCGACGACGACGGCTCGCAGATCGGTGAAAAGCCACCGGTGGTCAACCCGGGCAGAAAGAAGCATCGCCTCGATCGACTCGGGCGTGGTCAGCAGCACTTCAGGTGGATCAGCGGCCAGCCGGCGCTTCACCGAGTCGGCAACGTCGCCATGCCATACCGCGGCCCGCCGACCGAGCCATCCGCACATCGCGGACAGCCGCGGTTCGAGGTTGTTGAGCAGGGCCCGCAACGGGCACACATACAGGACGGACAACCCGCGCCAGCCGTCCCCGGTCATCCGCGACAACAGCGGCAGCATGGCCGCCTCGGTTTTCCCGCCGGCGGTGGGCGCGAGCAGCAGAGCGTCGTGGCCCGCGAGCAGCGGTCGGATCGCAGCCTCCTGCAACGGTCGCAACGCGGGCCACCGCAGACTGTTGACCACGTGGTACTGAACGGCCGGATCCAGGTCTGAGAAGGCGCTGTCGCTCACCGGATCATTCACAGCCGCAGGTCGATGTCGTCGACGGACGTGGCCGGTGGTGGCTGCGGCGGGGTGGGCATGGCCGCCCGTTCGGTGTCGGTGAGCTCGCCGGCGGCGAGCCGGACGACGTAGTCGCGGCGTGGGTCGAAGGTCGGGAACTGGTCCACGCGGTCCAGGACGTCGACGAGCTTCTTCACGAAGATGCGCGGTGCGACCCCGACCCGTCCGCCGAACTGGCCGGCCACGGTGTCGGCGAGTGCGGTGATGTAGCCGCCGTCGACGGCGGCGTCGATTCGCCTCGGCTCGGCGCATCCGGCTGCGTACAGGTCCCGGATCCGGCCGCCCAGTTCCGCCAGCGATGCCTGGGTGAAGCTGGGGAGCCGCAGTTGCACGGCCCGTGGGTTGTCGTACGCCGGATCCGGCAGGAAGTCGACGTGGAGCCGCTGGGCAAGGGGTGCGAGCCGCTGAGCTCCCTGCGGACCGTCGAAGAACGCCGGAGTTCCCGTGATCGCGAGCATGAGCCCGGGGAACCGGCCCGCGTCCACGTCGTCGATGAGCTGGCGCAGCGCGTTGAGTGCCTTGTCGCGGATATCTCCGCGCACGCGCTGCAGTGTCTCTACTTCGTCGAGGATGACTACGAGCCCGGTGTGGCCGCTGTCGGTGAGGACCGCGAGCAGCCCCTGGAGGAAGCCCAGCGCGCCGTCGTGGTCAAGGTCACCGCGTACCCCGGCAGCGCGTTTCACCGCCCCGGCCACGTGCGGCTGCCCGCCCAGCCAGGCGATCAGCCCTTCCGCGACCGCGGTCTCGCCCGCGGCCACCGCCCGTCGGTAGGCGCGCAGGGCCGCGGAGAAGGACGGGGCGACCCGCCCGAGCGCGGCCAGTCGCTGCTCGAGGAGATCCTCGACTCCCCGCGCAAGTTCATCCTCGCCGACGTCGCCACCGGCGAGGACGTCCTCTTCCAGCGCGAAGATCCAGGAGTCGACGACCGGACGCAGTGCGCTGGGCGCGAACTCGGCTGTCGAGAGTCGTTCGGCGAGCCGGCGGTAGACGGTTTCGAGCCGGTGCAGTGGCGTCTCGTTCTCGGAGATCTGGATCTCGGCGGTGGCGAAACCACGCCGCTTGCCCTGCTCGGCAAGCCACCTGGTGAAGAACGTCTTCCCGGCGCCGTACTCGCCGCGAATCGCCTTGAACGTCGCCTGCCCACGGACGAGCCGATCGAAATCCGCACCGATCGCCGAGGAGAACCGGTCGAGACCGACGGCCAACGCGTCGAGGCCCTGCTGGGGCACCGTACCCCGGCGGAGCGCGTCGATCACCTCCTGGCGGCGTTGTTCGGAGATGGTCATGTCAGGCCGGCCTGGGTTTTCAACAGCGCCGCATTGAGCCGCACAACATCTCCGTCGATCCTCAGCACCTCGTAGCCGTCGATGTTGAGGACCCGCTGCGCAGCCGCGACATGGCTGCCGACACGGACCTCGGGCACGTCGAGGGTGCGAGCCACAACCGCCCGGGTGGCGCCGCCGCCACGTTGGTCCAGCATGCGCAGCAATACTGCCAGTCGATCCGCGGGCATGGTCCCGCGGCGCATCCGCGCCAGCCGCGCGACCATCACGTCACTTGCGAGCACCCGCTCAACCCACCTGTCCGCGACCACCTCGGCCGCATCGAACAGCGCAGGTGCAGCGGGTTCCGCCGGAACGGCGCGCGCCGCCGACCGGCCCCTTCGCGGGGATGGCGTCGGCGTGCGGGGTGTCGCCACCGCCGGGGCAGACTCCACCCACCAGTCGGGGGCTGCATGGTGGACGGGTGCCCAGCCGGGCAGTTCACGTTCGGCCCGGCCCAGCAGCGCAAGCGGGATCACGACCTCCTGGGCGCTTGCCCCGCCGTGGTAACCGTTACGGATGTCGGTGTAGCGCAGCCCCTCGTTCCAGGCGGCGACGATCCGCCCGTGGCCGAGCAGCACGCGCGGACCGGTCAGCTCGACCTCGTCGTCCACGGGTGGCTGGGCCGACGACCGCCACCGGGCGCCGCCGCTGTCGTCGGCCGACAGCCGGGAACCGCGCTCGTGGACATGTCCGTGATCGCTGACCAGGAGGACGACGCGGTCGGATTCGTGGCCGACGGCCAGCAGGTCGAGGAGATGATCCACCGAGTCAGCTGTCCACGGTGCGCGGCCCCCCTTGTCGAGAGCCTCGTCGACGGTGTTGACCACGACCCCGACCACGGCGTTGCCGCCCCGGATCTCGTCGGCGACCCTCGGCGCGAGGGCGTCACCGGCACCGGCCGTGGTGAGATCGTTCTTGTGGAACAGCGGCCAGCCCCGCTCGTGGAAGGCGGCGCGTTCGTGGCTCTGGGTACCGTCGGTGAGCCGTCCGCACAGCAGGCTCGTCCGCGAGACCCGGGTGACCGACGGCAGTGCCGCGAGCACCGGACGGGCCGGAGCAAGCGTGTGCTCGACCCAGCCGCGCGCGGACAGATCCGCGAGCAGTTCCCGGGCCACCCCCGTGGACAGCCCGTCGAGCACGACCAACAGCACCCGCAGGTGCGCCGACAGCGGCAGCACGACCTCGCCGAGCACCTCCTCGACGCCCAGCAGCTCCCCCAGCGTGGAGCCGGTACGGACATGGTCGGCGAGCAGGTGGGCGAACCGCTGCTCGTGTTCCGCGCGTACCGCGTCGGCCGCCGCGCACAGCGCCCGGTAGGCCGCCGCGACCGCCGGGTCGACGTCGCCCTCCCACACCCGGGCGCGCGCCACATCCACCCACGCGTCCTCGGCCTGCTGGCGGCGGGCCGCTTCGGCGAGGCTCGCCGCCACTGGCGACGGAGTGGCCTGCCGGTAGGCCAACCAGCGCAGCAACCGGACGGCCATCTCGACCCGGCGTACCCGTTCGCCGTGGTCGACAGCGAGCGCGTGCGCCTTGAGTCGCGCGGATTCCCCCTCGACCGGCGCGAGGTCCGCCGCGCACAACCGCCGCTTGCGCAGCAGAGCCACGATCTGCGATCCGACGCTGCGTACCCGCTGAGCCAGACCTGACTCCAGGACCGTACTCGGGAAGGCGAGGTCGCCGGCGCCCTGCTCGATGAGAAGCTCCTCGGCGCGCCGCAACACCTTCCCCGCGACTGCCCTGCCTTCCTGGGCCAGGAGCCGCTGGACGAGGCCTTCGGCCGCCCGCCCCCAGTCCGCGGCGGTCGCCGCGTCGAGGGCTCCGCCAGCCGCCCGCGTCTCCAACATGGTTCGCGGCACCTGCGCGGCCTCGTGCACATCAGGATGGGTCAACACGGCGAGCACCAGTCCGACGGCGACGGTGTCAGGGCCGTACCCGCCGGCGAAACAGCGCAGGACCGCGCGGGCCACGTCCGCATGGCCGCCGCGGCCCGCGAGCCACGTGGTGAGGCCGTCACGGATCGCCGGATCCAACGCCGTCCAACCAACCAGGTGTTCAGGGGCGATGCTCCACTGGAGCAGCCCCGCAAGGTCGATATCGAGGCGGCTCAGCCCGACCTGGGTCTCGGCTAGCACGCTCAACGCGCTCGCCCGATCAAGGTAGCCGTTCGCGACGGCCGGGTAGCCCTCCGCCGGGGGTGCGGCGAGCAGTGCGTCGACCGCCCACTGCTCCTCGACGAGCGCAGGGTCGATGTCACGTGCCCGGAACAAGCTGGCGAGCTGCTGCCAACGGTCGAGCGGGAGCACCTTCTGCCCGGTGAAACGGGCCGTGACGCTCGCCCCGAGTTCGCTGGTCTCGTGCTCGGTGAGCAGGACCAGAACATCACCGGGCGCCAGGTCTGCCACCCGCTGGAGCTCATCGCGGATGGCGAGCGTGGACACGCAGGGTCGAACGATCATCGCACGGCCGGTGGACACGGCCAACCGCTCGTCGTGCGGCCACACCGGGGCTGCGGCCAGCGCGATCACCCGGGCCTCGGCGTCACGGCGCAGGATCTCGGCCACCTTGGCGCGTACCAGCACCGGCGTGGCCAGCAGCATCACTCCACGACCTTCCAGGTGACGCGGACGCGTCTGCCCTGTGCGGCAAGCGTCGAAAGGACACCTGCCATGGCCGCCACCGAGGTCTGGTCGATGACGCGCTCACCCTGCGCGGCGGCCTTCCCGGGATTGGTGGGATTGGTGGGCGGTGCCATCTGCCCACCGTCATCTTTTTTGTCCCTGGTCGCTTCCAGGACCAACCGTCGGACTTCGCGGTCGGCCTTGCCGAGGGCGGGCTGCAGATGTTCGGCCCATTCGTTGGCCGCCCAGACGCCGGCAAGCTCGTCGGCTACCGCCTTCGCCTGCACGCCCTGGGGATGCCCGAGGCCCCAGCCTGTGACGGTGGCGAAGATATCCCAGTCGACCCGGCGGATGGCGGCGACGAGATCGGTGGCGGTGCTCAGGCTCCGGCCCAGATGGAGCGGGACACCGGGCAGGTCGAAGGCTGCAAGTAAACCGATGAGGGCCACATTGTCAGTGGCCGCCGCCAGTTCCTCGCACAGCCGCACGACGCCTTCCGCGATCCGCACGCGCTCGGTCGTACCGGCATCGCCCCTTCCAGGTAACACCGCCGGGCCCCGCTCGACCAGAGCGGAATACAGCGTCCGTGCCGCCGATATCCGGTCCGCGACGATGCGCCGGACGCGTTCAGCCAGCAGAGCGACATTACGTGCGGTACACAGCTCGGTGACGTCGGCGACCGCGAAGATGGCGTGGGCCCGGTCGCGGGCCTCCAACCAGGTCGCCCCGTCCGGCAGCGGCTCCTCGACGATCCGCGCATCGGCGGGCAGCGGCTGCAGAACGCTGACGTCGATCGGCTGGCCCGCAACGATGCTGCGGTTGGTCTGCTCGGCGAAGACGATCAGGACGAAATTCGCGATCTCCTGGGGTAGACCCATCCGCTGTGGCTCGTCGAGCCACAGCCTCAGATCCCGGACCATGATCGGCCGTCCTGCCGCCTCGGCTTCGGCGATCTTACGGCCAAGGTGCTGTTCCCAGTGGTGGCCGAGCACGAAGTACTGGGCATGCTGCTCGCCGAGTCGCAGCAGGTTCGCGACCTTCGTCATAATCGGCCGTTCACCGGGCTCCACCATGATCCGGTGTTCCGGGTGTTCGATCGCCCGGCGGACCTGAACATGCGCCTTGCGCAGATCCGTCTGGCGGACCTCGGCGGGGAAATGCGGATGAGCGGGGTATTCCCAGCTCAGCACCTGGTCAAGAAGGTTCTCGAACGCCTGTCGTAGCCCGGCACCGGCAGGCACCCTGGGGGTGAATCCGGGTTCGAGACTGACGAATATGTCGATCCCGCCATGCGCGGTGTCGACGAGCGTCTCGTCCGGTGTGATGACGCCATAGGCCTGCAGCAGAGCATTGGACAGCCGGCTGCGCAACTGGTCGCGCTGCGCGGCCATCTGCTGCCTCGCGATGGCCTTCTCGTTGTCCGACAGATGCCCGGCGAGCTGGTCGAAGCTCGGCCCGAGGGCGTACTGCAGGCGCACGTAGCGGCCGAGGTCCCGTTCGACCTGCGCGGTGAAATGACGCGGAACCCAGCAGACGGTCCGGGCGGGCCGAGCCGCACGCAGGCGGGTCACCCGGTCGGAATCTTCTACCGGCGAATGTCCCTTGTCGTCAAACGGGAAGCCGAACGCTACCCGCCAGCCGTCGTGGTTCGGTACGAACATGCTGTCGCCGAGATCGCCGGGGTCACGGATGGTGCCGTGGACCAGCTCGACGCTGCGTCTGGTACCCCGCCAGATCGTGGTGTAGGTGGTGACCCTGTCAAGGGTGACTTCCTTGGATGCGCCGAGTGCCTCGAACAGCAACGCCCGCGCCGCCTGCCGTCGGGTGCCGTCGGAGTCTGCGCCCTTGGCGTTGTCCAGGACTCCCTCAATGTCGATTCCGTCCAGGCGCACCGAGATCAGCGGGCTCGCGTCGTCACCGGTGAGCTGAACCGCGCCGAGCCTGGCCGCCCACTGGCGGACCACCTGGAGCACGGCACCGCTTTCCTGGCCGGAGACCAGGGACCGGATGTAGCCGTGGTTGAGCGCGACGACCTTGCGTGCGGTGAGGTCCCGCATGGAGGAGACCTCGGGCATGAGCGCGGCGAGCACCAGGGTCTTCGCGATGCGGTCGTCACGGTGCACGGCATGCGTCGACGGCACCGTGTCCACGGCTTCCTCGACAAGCCCGTGGTTTTCCAGGATGAGCCGGCGGATCTCCGCATACACCTTCTGCGCGTTGCGCCACAGCGCACCCAGCTCACCGCTGATCGGCTCGTCGTTCGCGACGAGCACGTCGAACAGGTCCGAGACCGGGACGAGCTGCCCGAGCGCGAGGGTGTCGCGCTGGTCGACGAGCAGTTGCTGCATGACCCGCAGTGCTGTCCGCTCCCGCTGCAGCGCACCGGACAGGGCTACCAGCGTCTCCACGAACGCCGGACTGAACGGGTACGTCAGCCGGAACGCGTGGCGGTCGGCATGCGCGGTCATGAGTGCGGACCGGATGTCCTGACGTACCTGGTCCATCGCCGCGAACGCGGTGTCGATCTGCGCACGGGCGTCGTCGCCCTTAACCCTCAGTAGACGCTTCGAGGCGATGACCGGCAGGTTGTTGTCGGACAGCTTGACCGAACCGAACCTGCCCTCCCACCACTTGAGACTGTCGGCGAACGCGAGATGGTCGGTGCCGGGCAGGTTCGTGCCCACAAGCTCGCGCAGGTCGCGCTGCCGGGCGACGAAACTGACGATCGGCACCGGCCGGTCCGCGTTGGCCGACTCGACGAGTTTGGCCACCTTGGGCGCCTCGTTCGCCACCCAGGCGTGATCGGCCATCTTCGTGGCGAACCAGAGGATCAGCTCGTCGAGGAACAACACGAGCGCGTCGTAACCGAGGCTCGCCGCGTGCTGGCTGATCGCGGCCAGTCCATCGTCGATGTTCACATAGCCGGTGCCGGCGCTGCGGGCAAGATCCGCGAACCCGGTCAGGGCCTCCCCCAGCGCGCCGACCAGGTCCTTCTGCTCCTTCGATCCTGGCCCGGCGGCGAGGGCCGCCTCGAACCTCTCAGCGTCCCAGGCCTGCCCCAGGTCACCCCATCCCTGGTCGCCCTTTCCGAAGAGTCCGAAGAACGCATCATCACCGAGCTTGCTCCGCAGCGTGATCGCGGTGTCAATCAGCGGGGTGTCGATGAGAACAGCCGGCAGGGGGGTGTCCGGGTGCAGTGCTCGGACATGGGCGAGATAACCGCCGAAGATGGCCTCCTCCAGCGTCTGCCGGCCGACGAGATGGTACGGCACGAGCAGGAACCGCTTACCGATCACATCACCGTCGAACCTGGCGACCACCGGGGCGAGCTCACCGATCCCCCGGGCACCGGGATGGTTCGCCAGCAGCGCGCTGAGCACCGCCATGAAATGGCTCTTGCCCGAACCGAACGAGCCGTCGAGATAGGCGGCCTTGCTGCTGCGGTCAACCAGAGCACCCTTGATGATCCCGAGCGCCTCACCGAAGCGGATGGCAAGCTCGGGCGTGACGACATAGTCGCGCAGGGTGCGCTCGATGTGGGTGACGCCCTGGGCAAGGTCGAGGACGAAGTCCCCGGAGTGCACCGTCTCGGGGACGTTGATGAGTTCGGAGATCAGGGTCATGTCTTCGCCGGCTTCGTCGTCTTCTTCTTCGTCCGGGCCGGCGGGCGCCAGCCGGTGAGGTCGTCGCGGGTAAGGCCCAGCTGAAGCAGCTGCTCGTCGAGAAAACCGGTGTAGGCGTCGGCGGGCCGCACGCCGAACTCGGGATCGACATCCGGATGCCACTGCCCGACCCAGGGCAGCAGTTCTCCCAGCCCCGCCAGCAGCGGAGTGAGCCTACCCGCATCCCACACGTCGGACTCACGCCGGTCGGTCACATAGGTGGTGAGCGCCTGTGCCTGTTGCAGATGGTCCCACCCGGCCCAGCCGAGCAGCAGCGTGCCGTCGCGGGATGCGTCCGGGTAGGAGATGAACCGCTCCTTGGGCACGTCCAGCTTGCCGCGGTTGCGCCAGTACGCGATGTCCCGGAAGTCGCCCTTCTCGTACTTCGGCGGCACGTCGATCTCGCCGGCCTTCTCCCCCGCGTCCTCGCGGCGCTGCAGGTCCCAGGTGCGCTCCCACTGCGCGCGGACACGCAGGCCCGTGTCGGTGTAGCGCCAGGCGGCGAGAAAGGGGACATGCTGGTCCTTGACCAACCCGGCCACAACGTCGCCGAGGTCGGTGTCGCGGGCGTGGAGCGAAGCCACTGCGACGAAGTCGGCATCCGCGCGCAGCTCGTCGGCGAGCTGGGCCACGGTGCGCGGCGTCGGCTCCGGCCGGTGCCACCGCTCACGGGCCTCCAGCCGGTCGAGCAGCCAGCCCCGCAGCGCGTCGGCCTCCATGTCCTCCCATGGACGGATGGCCCAGCGCCGCTTGCATTCGGGCCGCTCGATCAGGTGCAGGTACGGATCGTCGGCGATCTTTCGAAGTCGCCGCTCGACCAGCTCCCGGTAGTCCGCGGGCCAGTGCGCCGGCGGCTCCGTGATCGGCGTCGACCCGTGCCGCGTAAACCACTCGGTCTTCTCCTCACCGGCGGCCACCTTGCGCGCCAGCGCGATCTCGAACGCCCGCTCCCCCAGCGCCAGCGGCGGCTTCGTCACGCCGTGACCGATCAGTTCGTCGACGTCGTCCCCGAGCAGCCCGTAAAGGTCGTAGACCTCCCAGTCCAGCTCCTCCTGCGCCGCGATCATTTTCTGGCGTGTCTCAATGTAAGCTGCACGCGCCCTATCAAGCACTTGCCGGGTAGGGACACCGACAGCACACACGGCACCGGCACTACGCTCGTCGAGTCGTCGCGACAATATATGCAACTCCTGAGACCTTTTTGGTGTTAAGCTGCCCGCTAGCGGAATCTTTTCCACAATGGAGCTAGCAAATTCATATGTCCACGACCATGGATGTGCGGCAGATCCTCCCCCTTGATGCTGAGTGTTTTCCCGCAGCCAGAAACAGACGGTGGAGGAATTGAGAACGCCAAGCAAAGAGAGATGGTCTTCTTCGCTTGCACCCTCCATCAAATTAATCAAAGGAGCCGTCTGCTTGAAGACATTTTCTCCCCGATCAAGAACAAAATGATTGTGCGACACTTTGAAAGCATAAACAATCGACATTGAGGTACGGTAGCGCTTCGCAAAAAACATCGAATACTCAAACCAAGCCAAACCTCGCTCAATCTGCGACCGGCCATAGGCTACACGGTGGTTCAGGTGGGAACGATATGGCCAAAGCAAACGAAGCAATCCGGGATCAGATTCCGCATGGAACGTGATCGGATTATATGGCCAAGCCGCTATTATAGGCCTAGCCATATGCCAATCCCTTAGGACATCTCCCTCAACCAAAGGTCGTCGATGATCTTTAGATACCTGGAACCGATGAAGTGTACCGTGGCCTACAACGAAGGCGGAGTCCTCTCTCGTAACGGCACCGAAACCGATATCTGCGATCACCTCGGCTACCGAACGATCACCGGCTTTTTCGATGACCTGGATGAGTTCGATAGCACCATCACCTGCTAGCGACCACGGATGGGATTTCAATATAGTGCGGTCAAGGTCTACTACAGTGATCCAATAATCCGACCATCCTGGCCGGTCGACGCGACCAGTGAGAGCCAACCAAACGTTACCATTTGTCGAATTCTCGGGTCGACCATTCTCACCCCGGACGCGTAGCACCGCACGCACACTTGAAGAAACAGGCGCCCGATTGCGCCCAATCACGATAACCGTCGGGGTTCCTTCACGATTATGCCCAGGAATATAGGCACCGCTGGTGTCGATCACGTGAGTAAGATCAACGGTCGGAAAAAATTTCTCGATGAGTTTTCTGCCGAACTCGCGCTTCATGAAGGAGTTGGCGGTGATCTGCCCGGTGAACCCACCACTCACAGCAAGATCGAAAAAACGCTGCGCGAATGGAACACTCAGAGCGTATTGACGATGGCAGGCGTCCCACAAGCTACGGTACACATTACTGAGTACCGGGTCCTTGACGGTGATGTATGGGGGGTTGCCCACAACGGCGTGGTAACGCTGGCCGAGAACATCCTCCAGTTCCCGGGCGTCCTCATACTCGTAGACGAACTCGCCTTCGCCGGCCGAACCGGCGAGCACATGCTCGGTGAAACCTTCCAGCGTCTCCTGGCCGTGGCGGACGCCGAAGCGCAGCGAGTCGCCGATCGCGACCCGGATACGCCAGGTCGGGGCGTCGGCGAGGCGGGTGATGCGGCAGGCGGTCAGGGCAGCGATAACGAGGCGAAAACGGGCGATGGCCGACGCGTACGGGTTGATGTCGACCCCGTGCACCTGGCCCAGCGCCCGCTCGACGTGGACCCTGACGTCGATGCCGGGCTCCTGCTCCCGCCAGCGGTCGAGCAGGCGGTGGAACGTGCCGAGCAGGAAGTGGCCGGAACCGCAGGTCGGGTCGATGAGCCGGAGGCCATCCAGGCCGTACTCGTCGATGGCCGGGTCGAGGGTGCGGTCGAGGATGAACTCCTCGACAAACTCGGGCGTCTGCAGGAGCGCGTAGTCCTTACGGGCCTGCTCGGACAGATCCTGGTACAGATCGCCGAGAAACCGGGTCGACAGCTTTTCGTCACGGAAATCGTGGCTGAGCACGCCGGTGTCCGGATCGATCCGGCGCCAGAAGTCCAGCAGCCCGGTAGCCGCGTCCGGGGACATCTCCGCCAGGTGCAGCGGGTTGTGCCGGTCGACCAGCGTCCGGGTCGCGTCGTACCGCTCCAGCCGGGCGATCGCCGCCCGCAGGTAATCCAGGTCGGAGTCGGCCGGACGCTCCCGGAAGTAGTGGCCCTGCCGTTCCCGTGCCTCGGCGAGGCGGTCATCCGGCCCGGCGAGCATAGCTTGGTCAAGCAGCCCGTTGTCCTCGCAGAACCGGGTGAACACGCAGGCCAGCACCCAGCCGACCGCCACCTGGGTGAACTGCTGGTCACGCCACGTGTCATACGTGAGCCCGGTACGCCGGCCGGCCTTCGCCTCCGCGTACCACGTACGCAGCCGCGCGTCCGCCTCGCCACCGGCTTCCGCCTGCGCACGCAGGTCGGTTTCCAACCCGCGGACCTGCTTCTGCAGATCGGCCAGCAGGCGCTTGGCCTCGATCATGCTGCTCCCCCTCGGCGAGCCGGGACTCGTACCCGACAACCCGCCGATTCAACACCCCGCCGGTGACGAGCAACTCAGGCGCCAACGATCCGAGTCCTGCCGGTAGGTCCGGCTGGCCAGCGGTGCCCCCGCCGGAACGGCCAGTCCTGGCTATAGTTGTGGCTATGTCGATCGTTGAGCAGATGCCGCTGGCGGAGGTGAAAAACCGCCTTTCGGAGGTTGTGGACAGCGTCGAACGCGAGCACGGCCGCGTCGTGATCACACGGCACGGCAGACCAGCGGCGATCGTCATCAGCGTCGACGACCTGGAGTCCCTTGAGGAGACCCTTGCCGTCATGGGCAGCACCCAGCTCATAGCCGACGTCCGGGAGTCCCTCGACGACCTCGACGAGGCGGGGGCGACCATCCTGACCAAGGACGAAGCACTGCGCCTCGCCACCGGCCGGTGACCGACACCTACGAGACCGCCTTCACCGCGCCCACTCGACGCACCCTTCGCCGCCTGCCCGAAAAAGTCGCCACCGCCGTCGTCGAGTTCCTCTACGGATCGCTGGCGGCCAACCCCCACCGCGTCGGCAAGCCACTCCAGCTCCAACTCGCCGGACTCCACAGCGCGCGACGAGGCGACTACCGCATCATTTACCACGTTGACACCGACAACCACCGGGTCGAGGTCGTCGCGATCGAACACCGCGCGGACGTCTACCGACCCCGCGGGTAGAAGCGGGTAGAAGCAGTCGGAGCGTTGCGGACCCGCAGATCGGCCAGCAGGCGCTTATTCTCGATCATGCCGCTCCCCCCTCGGCGAGGCGAGACTCATGCCTGGCAATCCACTCCTCGGACAGCGCCAGCCACTGGTTCCCGAACTGGGGTACCGGGGCGCCGCCGTCGAGCAGGGGCTGCTTCTCCGCGTCGGCCCAGGGTACGAGCACCCACACCGTGCGCACCGCCGCGCCGGCGGTAGCCTTCCGGACCGATTCGCGCAGGTCGTCGAACAGGGTCAACGAAGCGTCGTACCGCGCGAGCACACCGGCGTTCACCAGCAGCACGGCCGGTCCCGCCGCCTCGATCGAGGCCCGCACCGCGGTCATGCCGGCCTGCGCGACCTTCGACAGATTGGCCCATTCACGCGACGTCCGCTCGGCCGCGTCCGCCGCGAGCACCCGCGCCCACGCCACCCGGTGACGCTCGCAGAAGTCGCGCATCCCCGCCAGCAGGGCACTTTCCACGTCGAGGACGGTGACCTCCTGCGCGGCCAGGCACCGTTCGACGCGGACGAGCCGGCGCGGCGGCACCGACAGCACCAGCCATCCGCCGTCCGCCAGCGACCGGGCGAGCTTGTCATCCATGGCCAGCACCCGATCCTCGACGCGTCGCCACCCGGCCCTGGTCATGGCGACCGTGCCACCCGTGCCGCGACGCGGCGTGGTGCCGCGGTAGGTCGCAAGCGACGTCAGGCCATGGGCCTCCACCCGGCGTGCGAGGTACTGCGCAGCATCGCCATCCCAGCGCAGCGGCACGCCTGCCGACTCGAGCAGCCCGTCGAGGTCAGGCCGGCCGGGCAGAGCAGTGGCATGCGGGAAGCGGGCAGCGATCCGCTCGGCCACCTGCTCGGGGGTGAGCCCGGTGCTGCCGTAGAGCGCACCGGCAGCCAACCGCAGCGCGCGCCCCGCGTCCAGACCATGCGGGTAGACCTCAAGGCGCGGCGTCGCGGCCGTGCTCCGCGATGCGATGACCGCGACCTCGACAAGCCGCTCAGGGAAGATCATCGACGGATCGGTCCCACCAGGCGCGGCAACGGCACGTAATCTCTCGATGACCCGAGCTGGAACGGGGAGGGGATCTGTTCCGGCCAGCTCATCGGCCGCGGCACCGAGCCGGGAGGCCCAGTCGAGCCGGTCCGCCGTGGAAGGCGCGTCCCCGGCATGCAGCGGACCGGCAGCGACGAGAATCCCGTGGGGCTCACGGCTGTAGACCAGTCGCGGGTCTCCGTCGCCGTCGCCGTCGCCGTCGATGTCGCTGTCGCCAACCGAGCCATCGGCCAGCTCGGCGTCGATCGCGGCCCGTACCACCGCCTCAGCGAGCCGCGACCGCAGTGGCTCCTCGACCGTGCTGCCCTGGAAGTCGAGCAGCGCTGCCGCGCAGTGACGCGCGGACGCGACCCCGCCGACCGACTCGACGACCTCGACGACCGTGTCCCGCAACTCGCGCATCCCGTCGAGGGCGAGCCAGTGCTCCTCGAACCTCGCGACCGCGTCCCGTACCGCGCGCTGTTCCTGGCCGAGAGTCCTGGCCGCGTCACGCAGGCTCGTCCACGCGCTACCACCGTCCTCGCCGAGGCCGAGCAGAGCCTCGGCGACACGACGGTCAATCTCGTCCGGGACGAGCGCGGCGGCCACCCGGTCAAGCAACGTCGGCTGGTTCGGCCGCTGCGCCGAGGACTCGGCCACGCGGACGGCAAGCCGGTCAAGCTCCTCACGCAGCCGGTACCGCGTCTTGGTGCCGATACCGGGCAGCCAGACGACCTGCGCCGGCGAAAGATCGATCGCGCCACCGACCGCCGCGATGTCAAGCCGCTCCAACACGGCGAGGACCTGCGGGGACAGTCCGGCCGCGCCGATCGGGGTCTCTCGGCCGACCCGCTGAACCGGCGCCGGTGACACTGCCGCGGCCGGCTCCGCGAAAATGATGTCCCAGCCGCGGCGCATCTCCTCCGCCGTGTCGAACCGCTTCTTCGCATCCCGGTGCAACGCCCGGCGGAAGAACCGCGCGAGACTCGTCGCGTAGGACCTGTCGAACAGCTCAGGATCGATCGTGACGTCGGCATCGGTGAAACCCGGGTGCGCACCGCCGGCCCCATACGCCGGTCGCCGTGCCGTGGCCATCTCGTACAGCGTCACAGCAGCCGCATACCGTTCGGCCGCCAGATCCCACAGCCGGCGCTCCCCATGGCCGAGGAACGGGTCGAGATACGGCTGGGTGCCGGCGTTTATCGAGTCCAGCGGCTCCTTGGCCAGGGAGAAGTCGAACAGGACGAGCTGCCGCTTCTTCCCTTTGCCACCGCGCTCGGCCACCCCCAGGTTGTCCGGCTTGATGTCACGATGGGCGACGCCGTGCTGTTGCAGACACTGGACGATCTCCAGTAGGTCATCGCCCCATTCCTGCAGCCACTCGGGCTGCAATCGGCCCCGCACCCGCAGTTCCTGGGCCAGTGTGCGGGTCCCGGCGAACGAGACCAGCAGCGCGCGCCGGGGACCGACGTCGATGACACCATCGCTGAGCAACTCCACGACACCGGGATGCTCCCCCAGGTCGGTAAGCGCGGCGGCCTCGGCGGCGAGGCGCGAGTCCTTGCCCCGGTCAAGCGACACTTTGAGCACCGCGCGCTCGCCGTCGCGCTCCACGAGCAGGGCAAGCGCGGTGGAGCCGCGGCCCAGCCGCCCCATGACCGTGAATCCGCCGTCCAGCTCGGCCCCGGCCTCCGCTTCCAAGGGGTCGACGACAACCGTCGCCTCCTGTTCGACCGCGGCCAGCCGTTCCCGCACCAGGTCGAGATCGAGCAGGAAGCCGGCCATGTCCCGGGTGCGCTTGTCCGGGTCGGCGTCGGTCGCAGCGGCCACGAGCTCGTCAAGCGCCGCCGGCACGGCATCCATCTGCTGGGCCAGGGACAACCGGCCGTGCTCGGCAAGTCGCCGGGTGAGTGCCCCGTACGTGGACGCAGGCGGCCCGCCGGTGAACAGGTGGTAGGCGATCGCACCGACACCGAAGACGTCGAGGGTGACCCCGTTCGTCGTCCCCCAGCTCCATTCCGGCGCGAAGTAGGCGCTCGTGGCCTCGTCGGCCAGCCCAGCGTAGCCGCCGGTGGCCGTCACCGACGCCCCGGTCGTCGACTCCGAACCGCGCGATGCGGTCTGCCAGTCGGTGATCTGGATGAAGAAGCCATCCGGCCGGCGGCGTACCCAGACACAGCGCGGGCTCAGCCCGCGGTGGGTGAGCACCCGACGGTGGGCGTACGCCATCGTCTCGGCGATCCCCCGCAGCAACGCGAGCCGGTCGTCGAAGGACAGCTCCCGCTCATACTCCCGCAAGAAGTGATCGAGTCGGATCAGGTCCGGGTCATGGTGGAAGACGACCGCCGGGCCGAGGTCATGCTCGACGAAGTCGACGGGCGTCGCGATACCGGGATGGTTGATGCCACGCAGTGCTAGGTACTCCCGCTCCGCGGCCCGCACCAGCTGGTCGCGCTGGTCACGGGAGTCGACACCGCTCGCCAGGTAGATGCGGACCCGGCGCGGCCGGTCCTGCGCGAACCGGTGATGGCGGGCCAGAAAATCCTGCCAACCAGGCCCCTCGCCGAAGGCCGGCAACTCCAGACGCAGGCTGCCCACCGTACGGACGCGCTGAGACTGGCGGATTCCGGCCTGATCGACCGCGCGGGCGAGAGCACCGCTGAGGTCCGCGTCGACCCTCCCAGGCTGGCGCGCGTAGTCGAGGAAGCTCGAGAGCTCGCGCTGGTCGTGACGCCCGAAGACATGCGCCCGGCCTTCCGGAGTCAACCTGACCTCCAGGCGGGCGTCGCTCAGGAAGACCGCGCCCTCGATCCATGGCACCCGACGCCCGCGCATGGCCTGCTGGGAAGCCAGCAGCGACTTCAGCTTCCGTGCCTTACGGGCCGCTCCGATGACCGGGTTGTCGACGGGGGCACGATGTGTCTGCCGCCACGTGCCCGCATCGCCCACGAGTACTCCGGACCACGACTTGATCTCTAAGATGACGATGCCGGCAGGGGTGACGAGCAGCAGATCGATCTCGTTGACCGAACCGTCGGTGCCGAGGAACTCCGCGTTCGCCCAGGCCCGGAACGGATCCCTGTTCGGCAGCAGCGTCCTGAGATACCCCAGGGCCGCCCGCTCCCAGGCGAACTCGGACGGCGTGCACTGCTTCCAGCGCTGATCATCCACCCGAACCCCCGCAGCATCCCCTGGGGCCTCCGGGCGAGACGGCTTCGCCATCGCGCGTCGCCCTTTGGCC
>NZ_CAUVXP010000036.1:15199-41086 GCF_963555955.1 Protofrankia sp. Cas3 | reverse complement strand
GGATCGCCGTCACAATGTTGCGCGCTCGGCCCAGCGCCGCACCACTAAAGGCACGCAACCCGGCGCCGACCAGCCGCAACCCCTCACCCCGGGCCACCCCACGCCCCACCGCCACCGCGGTCCGCCCCAGCCGCGCCACGCTGACCACCCCGCGCCCACCCGGAATCAGACCCAGCGAGTCCAGACCAAGCTGCCCCAACGACGCCTTACCCTGCGCGTACTTCGCCAACGTGTCCGCGAACACCGCCGCACCCGCGACCAACGCGATCGCCACCAACGCCAACCCGATCGGCCCCGACACAAACAGCGCGACGACCCCCGCGACCATCGCCACATCCCGGCACAGATCGACGAAGCTGTCCCAGGACCGAAACGGCGCCGACACCGCATCCCACGCCTTCCCCAACCACGACCTGTTCTTGATCCCGCTGTCCGCGAGCGCGTTCTCGATGCCCCGGGCACAGGTCCGCACCGCCTGCCCACGCAACTCCGCCGCATCCTGGGCCAACCGCCGCGCCCGCGCCCGATCCGCACTGGCCACCTGCCCCCGGCTGGCCGCCACCCGCACCTGCCCGGCCACCGCCGCCGCGTCCCACAGCGCCGTCACCGCGCTGATCGAACCCTCGGACAGCTCCGCCCGCGGCCACAACAACCACTCCCGATCCGGCGGCAGCAACGCCCGGACCTCACCCAACGCCACCCGATAACGATCATCAGCGTCCAGACCCTGACGCAACGCGCCGCCGGCCTGGGCCTTCGCCTCAGTCAGACCCACCGCAAAGCCGAACAGCGCATCCCCACAACCCCGATAGGCACGAGCCAACCGGGCCAACCCGTCAGGTAACTCCACCAGCGCCTCGGTGAACGCCGGCGCATAGTCACCCGCCATCGCCAGGTCACCACCGCCGCTCGCGATAGCACGCAGGCGAGTGGTGTTGTGTTCGGCGACCTCAGCCTGGGTTCGCAACCGGACGGCCATGCCCCGCACCGCATCCGGATCACCCGGAGTCGGATCACCCTCCAACTCCAGCACACCCCAGTCACCCACCACGAGCCTCCCCGCATCCTCGCCGACCATCGCAAGTAACCATCGAGAACGACTTATAGCCACACGATCACAACCCTATACGCAGGGTAACATACTGTGATATAAGTGGAAACACGCGCCCTTTCGGGCAGGCTGCGGTGCGCCGACGTTCGTCTCGTACGGGGTGGTTTCCAGCTCGGGATGGTCCATAATCACACTGGTGCGACGGGTCCGAAGACCCAAGCCTGACGCGCACCCTTCGGAGGGCGACCGTGGAACACGACAACGTGGACAGCCCGATCGCCGCGGGAACCGTCCGCCGGAACGAGGTCGGCCGAGCACCGGAAACTCATCCCACGCACGACATCCTGCCATCCCTGGCCGGTAACGCCGCGTTCGCCAGACTCGTCCGCGACAGCCGGGCGGCCGGTGCGTTCCGCGGAACACAGAACCCGACCGCCGCTGGCCGTTCGGCGCTGTTCCGCAGCGCACTGCGCTCCCAAAGTGCCGGACCGCTCGACCCGGAGATCGCCGATACCATCCAGGCCCGCCGCGGTACAGGATCACCACTGTCCGAACCGGTACGCGCCGAGATGGAAGGCCACCTCGAAGCCGACCTGTCAGCGGTACGGGTCCACACCGACAGCGCGGCGGCAACGTTGAACCGGGCCGTACAGGCCGAAGCATTCACCACCGGCACCGACGTCTTCTTCGCCCCAGGCCGATTCGACCCATCCTCCCCGACCGGCCGCGGCCTGCTCGCACACGAACTCACCCACGTGGTCCAACAATCCGCCGGCGCCGCCGGCCCCGGCGACCCCGGCGGCACCGTCAGCCACCCCGACGACCCCGCCGAACTGGAAGCCGCCGCCATCGGCGCACAGGTAGCCCGCCAGGCCACCCCCATACCCGACGAAGAAGAAGAACCCGCTCCCGCCACCTGATCCGATCCCGGACAACCAGGACCGATCCTGAAGACCCGGCTGCGAACAGCCGGCTACCCACCCAGCCGCCGATAAGATCAATACGAGTTCATGGTAAAGGAAATCTGCACCCTTGCAGCAACGCGAAATCCGCGCACTTTTTACCGCGGAGACGATCCTCGTTTACCAGGCATACTCACCGGAGATCGCCGATCGGGCTCTCGGCGCAGGCACCTTCGTCGCCCCGTTCAAACGTGACCGAATGACCTGGATCAAACCTTCCTTCCGCTGGATGGGATATCGATCCGGTTGGGCCACGAAAACAAACCAAGACAAGGTTCTCGCCATCGAAATCACCCGCGATGGCTTCCACTGGGCACTCGAACATTCTTGCCTCAGCCATTACGATCAGGATGTTCACCCGAGCCGTGACGTCTGGATGGAACGACTACATGAGACCCCTGTACGCATACAGTGGGATCCCGAACGCGACCTGTGCCATCAGCCTCTCGACCACCGAACAATCCAGATCGGGCTCGGCGGCAATACTGTAGGACTTTACGTCAACGATTGGATTGTCAGTATCACCGACGTCACACAGACGATGCGGGCAATTGCAGATCATGTAAATGCTGGCCGTTTGAAGGACGCAGAAGTCATGCTTCCTGACGAACGTGTCTATCCGCTTCGAGCGGACCTCGCCGAGGCCATCGGAGCCACCCCATGTGCATGAGTCATACCGGCAGATGTCCTGCACTATCCTACAATGAGGGACAAAAAAGTGCAGGGTAGGCCGTTGGCGAGGTCATCGCCTTTGGCGCCTGTTCACCGACGGCCCAGACCGCTGCCCGGCATGACCGAGCCCACGGCGCGCTTCGGTAAAGTGTGCTGATCGTCGCAGAATGTGGCACACGCGACGATCCATGATCTTTCGGAACGGGGGCTCGGAGTGGCGCTGGACGGTCTCAAGATCGGTGAGTTGCTCAGGTCGGTGCATGCAGGGAAGATCCAGCTTCCGGACTTCCAGCGTCAGTGGAAGTGGGACGACGATCGAATCCGCTCGCTGCTCGCCACTGTGACGCTGGACTACCCGCTCGGCGTCGTCATGACGCTGGAGACCGGCGGCGAGGCACAGTTCAAGGCCCGCCCCCTGGCCGGGACGACCGTGGCCGCGGACGTCATGCCGGAACAGCTTCTCCTCGACGGCCAACAGCGCCTGACCTCCCTTTACCAGGCGCTGCTGTCCCGCGACCCGGTCCAGACGGAGGACGCCCGCCACAACAAGCTCTCGCGGTGGTACTACATCGACATCGCCAAGGCGATCGACGAGTCGGCCGACCGCGAGGACGCCATTCTGTCGGTGCCCGAGGACCGCCTGCTCCGGACTGACTTCGCCCGCCGCATCGCGGTCGATCTGACCAGTCGGGAGAAGGAGTGCGTGGCGGGCCTGTTCCCTCTTAACCTGACCTTCGACAAGAAGGAGGCGGGTGCGTGGCAGCGAACCTATGTTCACACGGACAGTAGCCGTTGGGACGACTGGCCGGTCTTCGAGGAGCGGGTCCTTGAGCGCATCACCGGTTTCATTGTGCCGTTGATTCGACTTCCCAGGGAGACACACAAGCAGGCCGTCTGCGCGGTCTTCGAGAAGGTGAACACCGGTGGTGTCGTCCTGAACGTCTTCGAGTTGCTGACCGCCACCTACGCTGGTAACCGCGGGTATTCAGATGCGCATGGTGAGGATTTCAGTCTGGCGGCCGACTGGGTGAGGAGGCTGGCCGCATTGAGCGCCAGACATCCGGTCCTGGAAGGGCTGGAAAGCCTTGACTTCCTACAGACGCTGACGCTGGTCGTCACCTATCACCGTCGCCGGAAGTACCTTGCGGACCGACCTGACGCGCCGACCGCACCGGCAGTCGGATGCAAGCGGAAGGATCTTCTTGACCTTCCGTTGGAGGAATACCTGACCTGGGCGCAGGCCGTCGCCGAGGCCCTCGAGTGGACCGGTGCCTTCCTGCGCGACCAGTGCGTCTTCCGCCGGGAGGACCTGCCATACCGCACGCAGCTCGTGCCGCTGGCGGCCATCCGGACCATCCTGGGTGCCCGTACCGACGGTCCGGATGCCGAAGCCAAGATCGCAAAATGGTACTGGTGCGGGGTACTCGGCGAGCTCTACAGCGGCACGATCGAAAGTCGCTTTCCTCGGGATCTCGAACAGGTCGTCAGCTGGGTCGACGGCGGTGGGGAACCGGACACGGTCACCGAGGCCAACTTCCAGGAGCAGCGGCTGCGCACGCTAGCCACCCGCAACAGTGCCGCCTACAAGGGCATCTTCGCATTATTGATCAAGCAGGGTTGTTACGACTGGTACCAGTCCAGCGAGCCGGTCAACGCCGAGATTCTTCTCGGTGAGTCGGTCGACTTCCGGCTGGTCTTTCCCAAGGGATGGTTCGAGCGAGCCAGGAACAAGGACCCGCGCGTGAATAGCGTGGTCAACAAGACCCCGCTGTCGTTCCGCGCGAACAAGACGATCAGTACCCGGTCACCCTCCAACTATCTTGAAATGATCGCGAGGGAGTCCGGCGCGCTCACCGACTGGGTCGACGATCTGGTGAGCACCCACCGGATCGACCCGAAAACGCTGCGCGCCGCCGATTTCGACGCCTTCTACCGGGACCGGACCGAACGGCTGCTCGTGCTGGTGGAAGACGCCATGGGCAAGTCCGCAGGCCGGGAGGCCCCGCGGACCGCCACTCAGGCGGTCTGAACGTCTGATCCGGACGAGAACGAAACCACGTGATGATGGACGAGGCCGCGCTGACCGCGCTGCGGGGCACCGAGCTGACGATCCGCGAGCTCCTGACCCGATGGGGCTACCGGATCCGTAACGCCGATTCGGTGTCCCGGATCCGGTTCGACCTGGAGCGGGTCGGGCTCGTAACGAGCCCGACGTTCGACATCGGCTCGATGAACATCACGATACGAGTCGTCCCGATCACAGCACCGGAACCGGAACCGGAACCAGTGTCCAGCACGGCGGCTACGTCCTCCGGCACGGCGGCTACGTCCTCCGGCACCTGGCCGGCGGGCGCGGCCGGTGACGGGCCTCCGGCGCCGGAACCCACGGACGAAACGCCGGCGGACCACGCCGCCGAAGAACTTCCAGCGGCCGCCATCCGGGTAGACGACCTGCCGTCTGCACGGACGCCGGTGGTGTGCGTCACGCCCGGCGACACGGTCGCCTATGCCACGTCGCTGATGATGAAGCTGGACTACTCGCAGATACCGGTCGTGGAGGGCGACTCGTCTCTCCACGGTGTGGTGACCTGGCAGTCGGTGGCCCGGATGTACGCGAACCAGTCCGAGAGGACTCTCGCGAACACGATGGACCCGGCCTCCGATGTGACGATCGTTCATACCGGGGACAATCTGCTGGCCGTGCTACCGACCATCGCCGCATGTGACTACGTGCTTGTCCGCAACCAGCACGGCCATATCTGCGGGATCGTGACCACAGCCGATCTCGCCGTCCAGTTCGGGACCGTGGCCAGACCGTTCTTCGTGATCGGCGAGATCGAGCGCCGCTTACGCGGCTTCCTCACCCCGGTGTTCGATCACGACCCCGCCGTCAAGAAAGCGACCAGAAAGCGCACCGATCGAGTCGGCGAAATGATGTTCGGCGACTACGTGAAGTTGCTGAGCAGCCCGGAGAACTGGCAGAGACTCGGCTGGCCCTTCGTTGACCGTGATCTTTTCATCGAGCTGCTCGACGAGGTTCGCAAGGTACGCAACACGGTCGCGCACTTCCGGCCGACGACCTTGACCACGGTTGAGAACCAGCAGGTCGACCAGCTTCTGCTCATGTTGAAAAATGTCGGCCCGTGAACAGGAACCGAACCGGATGACGGAAGGGACACTGTTGCTCAGGGCCGGCGAAGTCGGGGCCGCTCGGGTCAGCCCAGGAAACGGACCGCTTCGCGCAGGATCGCCTCGGCACCTGGGCAGTCAGCGAGGCGGGCAGCCAGCGTCGCGGTCGCCAGCCGCTGCGGCAGGGCGGAGCTGAACTTCAGACCCGCGATCGCCCGGGCGTCGACGTCGGGTAGGCAGAGTCGTTCGGCGGCGTCCGCGTGGGCCTCGCGCCAGACAGCCGGGGTGAGGTCCGCCCGCAGCCGGATGGCGGCCTCGTCGGTCCGCTGAAGCGGGTCCGCGACGCCGCCGATGCCGGCGAGGGTTGCGGTGAGCGTGGCGTTTGCCCGGTAGCCGGCCCATGTCCACCAGCGGACGTCGCCTCGTGACCGGACGATGACTGTCCCGCCGGGATGCACGGTGTCGGCCAGGTCGTCACGGATGTGGCGCAGCGCGGTGATCGCCCGGGAGGTGAGCCGGACCGGCGGGTCTGTGCCCAGCAGAACCTCGCGGGCGGCCCGGGTCAGTTCGTGGGAGGCGCCGCCGGTGGCGGGGACGAACCAGCGCGCCCGGCCGCCGTCGTCCACTGGTTCGACGTAGCAGCGTCGCCTGTTCCAGTCGATCGAGGTGACCTGCCAGCTTCGGCCGGCAAGCAGCAGCCTGCGTGGCCCGGAGACATCGTCGGTGAGCAGCGCCGGATCGGTCCGGCCGATCTCGCTTCGACCGAGGAGCACGGTGAACTGCGGCGGGGCGGTGAAGACGGCGGTGAGATCCATGAAATGGCGAAATCCGAACCGCTGCCGGGCCTGCGGGCCGATGAAGAGCATGCCACCGTCGTCGTCGAGAAAGCCCGCGTCGACAAGGTGCGTCAGGATCGGGCGAGCCGTGGCGTCGAAGGGGGCAAGTCCGTTCCATCCCTCGGCCCAGAGCCGGTCACCTATCTGCTGCTCCTGAAGGCAGAGCGCGAGGATCTGTTGGGCCACGATGTGGCGCGGTTCCGGTGGCGGCACGACCGCCTCGACGAAGCCCCGCCGCCACAGCACCAGCAGGCCGGCTGCGTACAGCAACGCGGTCTCGTCCACGGCGAGGAGGAGACAGTTGCGGCCGCTTCCCGGGCGGCGGCCGGATCGGCCCAGCCGCTGCAGGAAGGACGCCACCGTCGGCGGTGCGTTGATCTGGATGACGCGGTCCAGGTCACCGACGTCGACGCCCAGTTCCAACGTGCTGGTGGCGACGATCACACAGTCCCGTGCGGTGGTGAATGCCTCCTCGGCTCGTCGCCGCTCGTCCGGGGACAGCGACGCGTGGGACAGGAACGTCGTGATGCCGTGGCCGTGCAGCGCCTGGCCCAGTTCCTCGACCGTCTTCTTGGAGTCGGCGAACACCAGCCTTTTCTCGCCCCTGTGCAGAGAGGCGATGACCTTCGCCGCGTTGGCGACCGAACCTACGTAGTCGAGTTGGACGTCCACCCCCGCGGCGGGCCTGCCCGAGTTCTCGGCCGCCGTGTTCTCCAACTCGGGGGGCACCGTAGCCGGAACCTCGGGAAACGCAGGCGCGGCAAGCGGATTCACGACATGACCGGGCCGCGATCCGACGCCGGACCCCTGCAGCCACCGCAGCAGCTCATCCGGATTACCGACCGTCGCTGAAAGCCCGATTCGCTGCATCCGGCGGCCTGCGACCCGGCTGAGGCGTTCGAGTACCGCGAGCAGATGCCAGCCGCGGTCGTCACCGGCGAACGCGTGTACTTCGTCGACGATGACGGCCCGCAGCCCGGCGAACACCGTCCGGTGGTCGACGTTGAGACTGACCAGCATCGATTCCAGCGACTCGGGCGTGGTCAGCAGGATGTCCGGCGGCTCGCGCAGGATACGGCGCCGCTGGGATGAGGCCACGTCCCCGTGCCACAGCCCCGCGCGGCGGCCGAGCCATCCGGTGTAGGTCTCCAACCGGGGCAGCAGGTTGTTCAACAGCGCCTTGAGCGGACAGACGTAGAGGACGCTCAGCCCGCGCCAGTCCTCGCCGGCCATGCGGGACAGCACCGCGAACACGGCGGCCTCGGTCTTGCCGCCTGCAGTCGGGGCGAGGAGCAGGGCGTCGTCGCCGGCGGCGATCGGAGCCGCCGCGGACTGCTGCAGCGGCCGTAGTTGCGACCACCCGAGCGTGTTGACCACGTGGTGCAGGACGACGGGATGCAGTGCATCGACGACATGCCGGTCAGACACGGCTCCATTCCCACCCTGTGTAGTGATTCTCGTACGGGTCGCGACGCAGTCCGATAGAAGATACCGCCGGATGAGATGAAAGACTCTGATGGGCGCGGAGCAGACGAAGGGGGTGAGGGTGTGAACAGCGATCGTTGGACCGAAGTCACGCCCTCCCAGTTTCCGCACGAAGCGGAGGGGCTCGACTACGTCCGGCGGCTGCTGCCCGACGTCGCTCCCTTCCGGGCCTGGTCGAACTTCGAGTTCCGGGATTCCAGCGGGAGATGGCACGAGGTCGACCTGCTCGTGCTCGGCCGGCGGCGGCTCCATCTGGTCGAGCTGAAGTACTACTCGGGCACGCTACGCGGTAGTGATCACCTGTGGCTGCGGGACGGACATCGGGCCGAGGACTCGCCGCTGAAGCTGGCCCGGCGCAAGGCACAGCGGCTGGCGAGCCGGCTACAGGAAGGCTATCTGCGCTGGCAGCGGGAACATCCCGATGCCCCGGCCGATCCCCGGGCGATCCTGCCGTTCGTGCAGGAGAGCGTGTTCCTGCACCATCCGTCCCTGCGCTGCGCGTTGCCCGAACCGTCGCGCCGCGACCTGTTCGGCCTGAATGAGCGGATGGCGACGAGCGGGCTCCCGGGGATCTCGGAGCGGCTGTTGGAACCGCCCGACGTCCGGCACCCGATCCCCACCCGTCGGGACGAGATCATCGCTCGGCTGCTGGAGATCACCGGCATTGTCTACACCCCTCGCCGCCAGCGGGAAGTCGGCTCGTGGATCATCGATGGTGCGCCGGTCGAGGAAGGGGACGGTTGGCAGGACTGGCCGGCCTTTCACCGGATCGCCGCGACCGACCGCGCGCGGATCAGGGTGTCGCTGGTGCCCGACGGTGCGCAGGCGAGCAGACGGGCCGACATGCGGCGGCTGGCGGACGCCGAATATCAGATCCTGTCCCGGCTCTCCCACGACGGTCTGGAGACACCGCGTGACCTCGTCGACGACGAGCTCGGCGTCGGGCTGGTCTACCGGTGGGACAACAGGTTCCGGCGGCTCGACCTGTGGCTCGCCGACCATCCCGATGGCATCCCGACGGCGACCCAGATGTCACTGATCCGTCAGGTCGCCGAGGCCGTCCAGTACGCCCACCGGCACCGCGTGGTGCACCGCGGTCTCACCCCGACCGCGGTTCTGGTCCGCGAATCCACCTCCGGCGCGGTGCGGGTGAAGGTCGGTGACTGGAACACCCTCGGTGTACTGGCCGGCGGCAGCTCGTCCGGATCCCCGGACGGTGTCCGACCGGAGTCGACCGCGCTCACCCGGCTCATGTCGGTGGCCGACCGGCGCCCGGCCGCGGACGTGGACGCGCGCCGCGCGGAAGCCTTCCAGGCGCCGGAAGGGGTCTGGACGCCGGAGGCCGACCGCGTCCGGCTCGATGTCTTCGCGCTCGGCGCGCTCACCTACTACCTGGTCGCCGGCCGGCCACCGGCCGCCGACCAGGCGGCACTGCGCGAGCGGCTGTTCCGCGAGCACGGACTCGACCTCGCCGTCGATGTCCCGCAGGTGCCCACCGCACTGCGGGAGCTGGTGCTGCGCGCCACCCGTTCGCAGGTGACCGCGCGGCTGGCGGATGTGCGCTCGTTCCTCGAGCTGCTGGCCGAGGCGGAGGGCGCCATGGCGCGCCCGGAGGACCTCGACGAGGTCGATCCGCTGGAAGCGGCGCCCGGCGCCCTGCTCGGGGGACGGTACGAACTGCTGCGGCGGCTCGGTTCGGGCTCGACAGCGGCCGGTCTCCTCGTCGACGACCGCGGCGCGCCGCCGGACGGGCAGACCGAGGCGGACGGCGAGACAGAGCGGGCCGAGCGGGCCGAGCCGGACGCGCGGGCCGACGAGCCGACCGGGCGGACGACGACGCAGGACGGGTCGCGGACGGGACCGGGACGCCCGCGCCGACGGGTCCTGCGGGTTCTGAAGGCCGCGCTGGACGAGCAGGCCGCGACCCGCCTGGTGGACGAGTCCGCGGTGCTCTACCGGCTGCGCCATCCGCGGCTTGTGCGGATCATCGACGGCCCGTTCTACATCGGGCAGCGCCGGGTGCTCCTGCTCGACCATGCAGGCGACGACACCCTTGCGGACCGGCTGCGCGGCCGGACCCGGCTGTCTCTGGACCTCCTCGAACGCTGGGGCGGTGAGCTGCTGGAAGCCGTGGTCGCGCTGGATCGCCAGGGGGAGACCCACCGCGACATCAAACCGTCGAACCTGGGCATCCAGATGTCGCCAGGCAAGCGCAGCGAGCACCTCGTCCTGTTCGATTTCTCCTCGGCCCGCGCCGACCCCGCGGCCCTCGCTGTCGGCACGCCGCCCTACCTCGACCCGTTCCTCGGCGATGCGGGCCGCGATCGGTTCGACTCGGCGGCTGAACGCTATGCAGCGGCCGTCACCCTGTTCGAGATGGCGACCGGCAGGACCCCGCAGTACGGTGACGGTGCCTCACGGCCGAACACGATCCCCGACGAGGCGACGGTTGAACCCGCGATGTTCGACCCGTCGGTGGCCGAACCGCTGATGGCGTTCTTCCGTCGGGCGCTCGCCCGCGCCGCAGGCGACCGGCATCACACCGCCGGCGAGATGCTCGACGCCTGGCGGGCGATCTTCAACCCCGTGCCGCGGGCGACCGATACCGACGCTGATGAACGGGCGCAGGCCGCCCGGCCGGAGACCCCGCTGGCCCATTCGGGACTGTCGGCGCGCGCACTGTCCGCCGTCGAGCAGATCGGCGCCGAGACCGTCGCGGATCTCCTCGCCGTGGACAGGTGGCGGCTTACCCGCCTGACCGGCGTCTCCGACCTCACCCGACGTGAGATCAACTCCCGGGTCCGGGCCTGGCGGGAGAAGTACGCCGAGCAGGTGACCGGCCGACCGGGCACGGCACCGCCCGCCGACGGCGACAGCGGTTCCCTGCCCGACCCGAGGAAGGCGGCCGAACTACTGGCCGACCGCGCGGGCACGAACCGGGCGGCGGCCCGTCGGCAGGCGGCGCGCATGCTGCTCGGCCTGGACTGCGACCTGGACGGCGGCCTGGACGCGTTCGCCAGCCAGGCTGAGCTCGCCGACCGGCTTGCCGTCACCCGCGCCCGGGCCGCCCAGCACATCGGCCGGATGCAGGACGCGTGGGCGGCGGATGAGACCTGCCGTGACGTCCTCGACGTGCTCGGTCACGTCGTCCTCGCCGCGCTTGCGTCCTCCGGCGGGGTGGCGACCGTGGGAGAGCTGGCAGAAGCCGTCCTGGCTGCCCTGCCCCGGCCGGCTGCGGGCGGTCCCGGCGACCGATCCGGGGCGGGACCGGTGGGAACCGGGGAGGCGACCGGAGACGGCCCCGCCGAGGTGGTGGGGCTCGACCGGATCGCCGCTGGTCTCGTCCGGCTCGCGCTGGACCGGTCGGAGTCGATGGAACGCGCGGCGGCGACAGCGCCGCTGGCCAGGCGGCGCAGGGGCGGCCGGGTGGTGCTGCTCGCCCGCGACACGGCGCTGCTCGACGCGGCGGAGGCGATCGGCCGCCGAGCGGACGAGCTGGTCGCCGGACTCGCCCGAGCCGAGGTGCCGCTGGTACCGGCCGGCCGCGCGGCCGGGATCCTCCGGCCGGTGTTTGAGCGGGTGCGCGACGCCCTGCTGACCGGTGCGCTGTCCGCGGGCCCTGCGGTCACCGGCGATGACGCGAATGACGACCCGGGCACCAGTACGGGCACCGGCACCGGCACGGGAATCGGCGGGTCGGGCGACGAGCCTGACGACCTCCGGCTGGTGCGGCTCGCCGCCGCCGTGTCCAGGCATGCGGCCGCCTCCGGCCGGGGCGAACTGCACGAGCGCACGCTCGCGACGACGCGGGCGCTGGCTCTGGCGCTCGCCGGCATCGCGGCCGGTCCCTCCTCCGGCGCGGACGGTGAGCGCCCGCGGGGCCACAAGCTCACCGTTCAGGAGGTACGCGACCGGTTCCGGGCCCGGTTCCCCGCCCTGTCGGCACTGCCCGACCGTCCGCGGCTCGACGCTCTTCTCCGGGACGCCGGGCTGCCGCTGGGCTACGAAACCACAGCCCGCGCCTATGTGGTCACCGGCGCCACTGGCACGCAGCCCGACGAGCAGGGCAGCGGGGATCTGCCGACCCGGCAACGGACCCGGATCACGAACATCCCGCAGCCGGTACGCGACCGCGGCGACCAGACCGGCCGGCGGCTGGCCGACAGCGTCGCCACCCGCTCGTTTCTCGCGTTGGGAGTGGCGGCGCAGCTCCTGGACCGGGCCGAGGCGATGCTTGTCGAGCGGTTCGGCGCGGTGACCGTCGACGTCACGGGTGTCCTGCTCGACGCGATGCGCGGGCACGCCACCGCCGTCGGGTTGCCGTGGGACGTGGTGCGGGCGGCGGACGCGGCCATGAAGGGGTCGCGGGACGCCGACGGCCTGGCCGCGCTCGTCGCGCGGGCCCTGCCGGCGGTGGACGCGGCGATCGACGATGTGTCGGCGGGGGCCCCTGAGGGCACCCTGCCGACTCTGCTCACCGAGGCGGCGCCACTGGCCCGTTACGGTCATCTCGCCCGACTGGGGCACTGGACGGATCTGGGGGTACGCCGAATGCAGGCAGTGTGGCTGCTGGTCCCGCAACTCGCGGGAGCCGAGGAGCCGATGGTGGACGGCCGGCCGCTGCCGCTGGCGACACCCGGGCAGTTCCTCATGCTCGACGCCGGCTGGCTGAACCCCGGGGACGGACCTGCCGGGGACGGGCCTGCCCCGGCCGGCCGCGCGGGGGCTGCGCGCACCGGGCGGATCGGCCGGTGAGCGCTGCGGAGGACCTGATCGCCGGGCTTGCCGCGCAGGTCACGCTCCTGGAGACGGACCTGCGCGACCGGGTCGAATCGCAGCCGACGGTGAAGGAGGACTGGCAGCGCGAGCATGCCGCCGCCGTGCGCGCCGAGCGCACCGCCGCCGGCTGGATCCCCTGGCGTGACGAGCAGGTGACCCTCGTCGCCGTCTCCTGGGTGCTCACCACCGTCTTCATCCGGTTCTGCGAGGACAACGACCTGCTGAAGCCGGTGTGGATCGCCCCCCGCCACCGCCGCCAGGAGGCGGCTGACGCCTACGCGGCGTTCTTCCGCGACCCCGCGCACAGCCTGGACACCGACCGGGAATGGCTGTTGGAGGCCATCAACTACCTCCGCGGGGTGCGGGCGACGGCGGGTTTGGTCGACGACCACGTACCGCTGTGGAAGGTTTCACCCTCCGCTGACGCAGCGACCGCCCTGCTGGAGTTCTGGCGGCAGCGGGACGACTCGGGCCGGCTGGTGCACGGCACCGTGGACGGCGGGTCCGAGGGAGGCTTTCACGACGAGACGCTGTCCACCCGCTTCCTCGGTGACCTGTATCAGGACCTGTCCGCAGACGCCCGGAAGCGATTCGCGCTGCTGCAGACCCCCGAGTTCGTCGAGGAGTTCATCCTCGACCACACCCTGACCCCGGCGCTGAAGGACCGCCCGCTGGAGGGCTTCCGGCTGCTCGACCCGACCTGCGGCTCGGGCCACTTCCTGCTCGGCGCCTTCCCGCGGCTGCTGCGGGCCTGGAACGAACGTGACGAGAACCTGGAACCGCGGGCCCGGGTGCAGAAGGTGCTCGACAGCCTGTTCGGCGTCGACCTCAACCCGGACGCGGTCGCCATCGCCCGGTTCCGGCTCACCGTGCTCGCGTTGTGGCACAGCGAGACTCGCCGGCTGGAGGAGGCCCCCGCCTTCCGCTTCAACCTCGCCTGCGGTGATTCGCTCCGCCACGGCGAGGACCAGCGGCGCCTCGAGTTCGGCGGCTCGATGGACGAGGCCGAGGTGGCCGCCGGCTTCGCCTACAGCACCGAAGATCTCAGCGTGCTCCGCACGATCCTTGAACCCGGCAGCTACGACGTGGTCGTGGGTAACCCGCCGTACATCACGGTCGAGGACAAGGCCGTCAACAAGGCCTACCGGGACCGGTTCACCACCCTGTGCAAGGGAACGTACGCGCTGACCGTGCCGTTCATGGCCCAGTTCTTCTGGCTCGCGCGTGGCGGCGAGCGGGCCGGCTGGGTCGGCCAGATCACCTCGAACAGCTTCATGAAGCGGGAGTTCGGCGCCCCGCTCATCGAGCGGTTCCTGGTGAACAAGGACCTGCGCCTGGTCGCCGACACCTCCGGCGCGTTCATTCCCGGCCACGGCACGCCCACGGTCATCGTCGTCGGCCGCAACCAGCCGAAGACGAGCGACCGGGTCCGGGCGGTCCTGGGCACCCGGGGCGAACCCCGCCGCCCCGATGACCCGGCCAATGCTCCGGTCTGGAGCAGCATCCGGGAACATGTCGACGAGCATCTGGCCGAGGGCGAGAGCTGGGAGAACCGCTGGATCACCGTCACCGACCTCGACCGTTCCTGGCTCGCCCGCCACCCGTGGAGCCTGACCGGTGGCGGTGCCATCGACCTACGGCAGGCGATCGAGTCGGACAACCCTCGGCGGCTGTCGGAGCACGTGACGGAGATCGGGTTCGGCGCGGTCACCCGTGAGGACTCCGCCTACATGCTCGGAGCCGGACCGCTCCGCAGGGCCGGAATCGACGAAAAATACCAGCGCCATCTCGTAGAAGGCGACGCGATCCGCGACTGGACTATCAGCGACCCGACGACTTCACTCTGGCCCTATAACCCCGCCACCCTCCAGGCGGAGCAGACCAACGCCAGCCAGCATCTGCTTTGGCCTAACCGGCGCATCCTGTCCGAGCGCGTCGCGTACGGCCACACACAGCTCCAGCGTGGACTTACCTGGTTCGAGTACTCGATGTTTTTTACCAAAAGGTACGCTCGCCCCCTGTCTATTTCTTTCGCGTTCGTGGCAACCCACAACAATTTCGTGCTAGATCGTGGCGGGATTGTTTTTAAACAGTCTGCGCCGGTGATCAAGCTGCCTGAGGGGGCTTCGGAGGACGATCATCTGAAGCTGGTGGGAGTGCTCAACTCGTCGGCTGGCTGCTTCTGGCTCAAGCAGGTGAGTCACGACAAGGGTAATCGCGGCGAGGGCGGGGGAATCACCGCGACGGCATGGGAACGGTTCTTCGAGTTCACGGGGACGACGCTTCAGGACTTCCCGTTGCCCGAGACGTTGCCGCTGGCGCGGGGGCGGTTGTTGGACTCGCTCGCGCGGGAACTCGCGGAGCACACGCCGGGGGCGGTGTGCACGGAGGGGGTGCCGACACGGGCGCGGCTGGATGCGGCGCGGACGGAGTGGGAGCGGATCCGGGCGCGGATGATCGCGGTCCAGGAGGAGCTGGACTGGGAGGTCTACCGGCTCTACGGGATCATCGACGAGGACCTGACCTACTCGCCCGAGGCGTTGCCGCCGCTGGCGCTGGGTGAGCGGGCGTTCGAGATCGAGCTGGCCCGCCAGCGGGAGGCCGGCGAGGAGGAGACCGTCTGGTTCGAGCGGCACCGCTCTACCCCGATCACCGAGATTCCCGAGCGCTTGCCGGCGAGCTACCGCGAACTGGTCCAGCATCGCCTCGACCTGATGGCCGAGCACCGGTTCATCCAGCTGCTGGAGAAGCCCGAGTACAAGCGCCGCTGGCTTGTCGACCCCTGGGAGAAGCGGGAGAGCGCCGCCCTGCGGGACTGGCTGCTCGACCGGCTGGAGGACCGGCGGTTCTGGTTTGACGCGCAGGGCCGGCCGGCGCCGACGAGCGTCGCCCAGCTCGCCGACGAGGTGGCCCGCGATCCCGACCTGGTGAGTGTGCTCGAACTGTGGCAGGGCCAGCGGGACGTCTCCGTCGTCACGGCGCTCACCGCGCTGCTCGCCGATGAGGCCGTCCCGTTCCTGGCCGGCTACCGCTACAAGCCGTCCGGGCTGCGCAAGCGCCGCGCCTGGGAGGAGACCTGGACCAAGCAGCGTGAGGAGGACGCGGCGGCGGCCGCCGGGCTCTCTGCCAACGCCGTCCGGGCGAAGGTCGGGAAGGTGCCGGTACCGCCGAAGTACGTCAAGGCCGACTTCGTGAAGGCCTCGTACTGGCGCCACCGCGACAAGCTCGACGTGCCCATGGAGCGGTTCATTTCCTACCTGCACGCCGGCCGGGACAACGACCCGACCCCGCTGCTGGGCTGGGCTGGCTGGGATCACGCGCAGCAGGCGCTCGCGCTGTCCGTCATCATCGGCGCGCGCGAGGCCGACGGTTGGGACGACGAGCGGCTCGTCCCCCTGGTGGCCGGGCTCGCCGAGCTGCAGCCCTGGGTGGACCAGTGGCATACGGACACTGATCCCCGTTACGGCGTGAGCCTGGCCGAGTTCTGCCGCGAACAACTCACCGCCCGGGCCGCTCAGGCGCGGATGACCCGCGCGGAGCTGTTCACCTGGATCCCGAAGCCCGTCAGGAAACCCGCGAAGAAGAAGCCCGCGACGTCAACCAGCAAGAAGGCCGGGGCCGGGGCGGGAGCGGCCACGACGGCGGAACCGACCAGTCCGTAAAGTCATGCATCCTGGTGCTGGTCACTACGGTCGATGCGGGAACGGTTCAGGACAAGGGGGTCGCGGTGAGCACGCTGCTGCGGGACGTCATCACGATCCCGGAACACGCCGGCGCCGAGGACTACGTCCTACGGCTCACCGACGGCGTCGAACGTGATCATCTACAGGTCACCCTGTCCAGCTACGTCGTCACCGACCAGATCGCCGACGCCTTCGACCGCGCGCTCGCGCTCGTCGCCGACGCCGTCCGGACGGGAACCAGCCGGGCGGCCTTTCTCACCGGTTCGTTCGGCTCCGGTAAGAGCCACTTCATGGCCGTGCTGCACGCGATCCTCGGCCACGTCCCGGAGGCGCGTGCGCTGCCCGATCTGCAGCCCGCGATCGCCCGCCACGATCCCACCCTTGGCAACCGGCGGATCCTGCGGCTCGCGTTTCACCTGCTCACCGCCGAGTCGATGGAGCAGGCCGTCCTCGGTGGTTACCTCGCACAGATCCGCACCCTGCATCCCGATGCGGACCTGCCCGCGATTCACCACAGCGACGCGATCCTCGCGGACGCCGAACGGATGCGGGCCAGGCGCGGGGACGCGGCGTTCTTCGCCGACCTCAACGGCACCTCCCCGGACGGCGAGCGATCCGCCGACGACATCTGGTCCAGAGCCGGCATCCTCGGTGTCGGCACCTGGACCGTAGTCGAGTACGACCAGGCCCGGGCCGCCGCGCCCGGCACCGAGCAACGGCAGAAGCTCGTCACCGCGCTGGTGAACGCCTACTACTCCTCGTACACGGCCCAGGCCGATTACGTCGATCTTGACAGTGGGCTGGCCGCGATCAGCCGGCATGCCAAGGGGCTCGGCTACGACGCCGTCGTCCTGTTCCTGGACGAGCTGGTGCTGTGGCTGGCGCACTCGGTGCGCGACAAGGAGTTCTTCCGGCGGGAGGCGCAGAAGCTCACCAAACTCGTCGAGTCCTCCACCGGCCCCCGCGACGTTCCGCTGGTCTCCTTCGTCGCCCGACAGATCGACCTGCGGAAGTGGTTCGCGGAGTCGGGTGCCTCCGGGGCCGAACAGGACGCGCTGGACCAGGCGTTTCGTCATCAGGAAGGCCGGTTCGCCACCATCGTCCTCGGCGACGACAACCTCCCGCGGGTGGCCAGCCGGCGGCTGCTCGCGCCGAAGAGCCCGGCGGCGGCGCGGGTGCTGTCCGATGCGTTCGCCCGGCTGGAGCGGCGCCGGGAACTGTGGGACGTCCTGCTCGACGGCGTCAACACCGACAGCCGGCATCGCGGTGCCGACGAGGATGCGTTCCGGCTGACCTTTCCGTTCTCCCCGGCGCTCGTGTCAACCCTGCGCTCCCTCGCCGGGATCATGCAGCGGGAGCGGACCGCGCTCAAGGTCATGCAGAAGATGCTGGTCGACCGGCGGGACACGCTCACGGTGGACGACGTGATCCCGGTGGGGGACGCGTTCGATGACATCGTCGAGGGGCAGGAGCCGCTCGACCAGGTGGCCGCCAACCGGTTCCGGGCTGCCTCCTCGCTGTACCGGCGCAGGCTGCGGCCGGTGCTGCTGGCCGGGTACGGCCTCACCGAGGAGCTACTCGCCGCCGACCCCGCCAGCGCGCCGCCGGCGCTGCTCGCCGAGGAGCGGATCGCGAAGACACTGCTGCTCGCAGCCGTCGCCCCCGACGTGCCGGCACTGAAGGATCTCACCGCGTCCCGGCTCGCCTCCCTGAACCACGGCTCGATCGCCTCGCCGCTACCCGGCGGCGAGGGACCTGTCGTGCTCGCGAAGGTCCGCGGCTGGCACTCCAAGATTCCGGAGATCCAGATCGGGGACGAGCCCCGGCACCCCGTGATCCGGATGCGGCTGGCCGAGGTCAACTACGAGTCGGTGGTCGACCGCGCCCGGGGCGAGGACAACGACGGCCGCCGCCGCGAGCTCATCAAGACGCTCGTGCACGAGGCACTCGGCGTCGCGGCGCGCAACCCCGACACCTACGGGGCCATCACCCACCCGGTCAGCTGGCGGGGGTCGGCGCGCGAGGTCGACCTCGTCTTCGGCAACGTCCGGGATGCGTCCTGGCTCACCGAGGACCATTTCCGCAGCCGCACCGGTACCTGGCGGTTCGTCATCGACTACCCGTTCGACGAGCTCGACCAGCCGGCAACGGCGGACCTCGCCCGGATCGACCAGATGAAGGTGGCCGGGTTCACCGCCCAGACGGCGGTGTGGCTCCCGCGCTACCTCTCCGCCGAGACGATGCGCAACCTGCGTCGCCTGGTGGTGCTGGAATGGCTGTTCACCGGCCCGGGAGACCGGTGGACGTCCCACTGCGACCATCTGTCCGAAGCCGACCGGATGGAGGCCCGGGCCATCCTGGCCTCGCAGCGGACCGCGTTGCGCAGCCAGATCCAGGCGGCGCTCCAGCAGGCGTACGGGGCAGCGAGCCCGGTGCCCGGGGTGCTCGTCGACGACCTCGCGCACGACCGTGTGCTCGACAGCTTCGACCCCAGGCTCGGTGGCCCCGCCGAACCCGTCGGAGCCGACCTGCACGCGGCCTTCGTCAACCTCATCGACCAGGTCTTCACGGCCAGCTACCCGGCCCATCCCCGCTTCGAACCCGGCGACGTGGACGTCCGGACGCGGGAGCTGGCGATCGTTGCCGCGACCGTCGAGAAGGCCGTCGCGGACCGGGATGGGCGGATCATCCTCGACCCGGGCGACCGGCCGGCCATGCGGCACATCACCGGTCCGCTGCGGATCGGCAGCACCGGCGAGACGGCGTTCGTGTTCGGGGACGACCAGTTCGCCTTCTGGACATCCCACCTGGAACGCGCGGCGACGCGAGCGGGCGTTGGGCTGCACGACCCGGTGCGGGTCGGCCAGCTCCGCTCGTGGATCGACGCGATCGAACCCGCGATGGGTCTGCGCCGCGAGGTCTCCGACCTGGTGATCTCAGCCTGGGCTTCGCTACGTCAACGAGCCTGGTATCACCTCGGCGGGCCCATCGAGGTTCCCAGGCCCGGCGCCATCCGGGACGAGTGCGAGTTGCGACCCGAGCCGATGCCACCGACTGCGACCTGGAATGTCGCGATTCGCCGGGCCGGCGCCATCTTCGGTGTCCCTGTCAGTACCCATCTCACCAGTGCCACCGTCGGCGCGCTGGACAAGAAGGTCCGCGCCGAGGCCGCGGCCCTCGCCACCGGCGCGGCGAAACTGGTCGATCAGGTTCGCGACGCCTACGAACGGCTGAACGTCCCGCTGGACCCCGAGACCGGGCGGCTCGCCACCGCCCGCGCCGTGGCGACGCTCGTCGACCGGATCTACCGGGCGGGCGACCGTGTCCAGCTCGTCGCGGTTCTGGCCGACACGAGCGGTGTGACCGTGACCGACGAAGCTCTGGGCCGGTCGCTGAAGAGCGCGACCGACCTGTCGGACACCCTGGCCGTCTATCGCTGGGATCACCTCGCCCCCCTGCTCGCCGGCGGACGCGACAACCGGCTCGGCTGGAACGAACGGGCCAGCCGGGAGGCCACCGTAATCCTCGACCGGCTGTCCGTCGCCGTCCGGGCCGACGAGCTCGCCGACCCACTCATCCCGGTCCTCGACCAGGCCAGGGACGACCTGTTCGCCTTGATCACCCGCCTGGCGACGACCCCTTCATCGTCCCCGGCCGTTGGGGCCGCGTCGGCTGGGGTCGCGTCGGTGCCGTCGTCACAGTCATCGTCATCGTCACAGTCACAGTCACAGTCAGCGTCAGCGTCAGCGTCAACAGAGCCGTCACCGCTGGCGAGATCCTCGTCCGTGGCGCCCCCGGGGCCGGTGGCACGACCCGAGAGCGCCCACCCCGATTTCCCCCTGCGTGTCGTGCGCCGTCGCGGCCAGGGCATGGACGAAGCGATCGCCGTCATCCGGCAGGTGCTCGCCGACCATCCCGACGCCGACGTGGAGCTCACCTGGCGGGTGCTCCCATGACCGTCGAGGTGCTGATGGCGGGCCCTGCTCCGGCACCGTCGGCAGAAGCCACGGTTGCCATCGTCCGAGCAATGATCGACAAGGCTCTGGAGAAGAGATATCGCGGTGGCGTCATCGGCGTCCGGGCACGTCCGGTCTGGTCCGGGCCTGAGACGTTCACCCACCGCGACCGGCCGGCACGGGTGGTGGTCTGCCGGTCGGCGCTCGCGGTCCGTGAAGCTCTCCGGGAACGCTCGGCCGGCCGCTGGCTCGTCGTCATCACCGATCGTGACGACGCAGACCTCGGCGCCGGTATCCTCGCCCACCTCGTCTTCCAACGGCTGCGCACGCCGGACCCCTGGGACGCGGTGTGCCAGGCGTTCCACGCATCCGCCGTGGACGCAGCCCTGGTCGGGCTGGAAGGATCACGTCTGGTCGCGGGCGGCCTGCTCGACGCCGGCCCCGCCGGTGCCTGGCCGCCGGCACCCGGCGGCGTCCTCACCCGGGACCATGCGCTCAGCGCAGTCGCACATCGATACCTTCTGTCAGCATCCCCCGGCGAGACCGGAGCCGGCGCGGGTTCGGCGGTAGACGGGGTGGTGGCGGGTCCCGGCGACGTAGCCGGGCCGGACGAGATCGACGCCACTTCGGTGTGGACCTGGACCACCCGGACGGACGCCGCGCGCCGGATCGCCGAGCTGCGCGGCATCGCGGGTGATCCGTTGACAGCCGCGACGCTGGCCTGGCTCGCCGCTTGGACAGGGGCACCGGAGAAGGCCGTGCTGCGGCTGCTGGAGAACGGTCGGGTCTCGGATGCCGTGCCCCTCGGGCTGCTTCTCGGGCTGCTCGCCGAAGTGTCCGCCCCGTCCGGCCCGTCCAGCCCTGGTCCGAGGCCTTCGACCGCGCCGGGACCGGTCCCATCGGGCAGCGACGGTGACCGCGACAGCGGGATCCGCAGGATCGCCCGGGACGCGCTGGTCCGTCTCGAGGTGCCGCTCGGCGGCGTACCGCCCGGCACACCGATCGGCGGCGCCTGGGCCACGGACGCCCGCACCGTGACAGTTGCGATGCTGCACACCCCTGTGTTGCGCAGCCAGGCCGTAGACCTGCTCGACCGGGCTGACCGGCTGCTCGCGCAGATCCGGGGCGAGCCGCTGGCGGCCGGGTCGGATCTGCTGCCCAGCGGTCTGACCGCGCGGCTCGAGCGCCTGGCCCGGATGCTGAGCGACGCGGTGGTGTACCGTCCCGCGGACGACCCCGACCGGCCGCTGGTCGCCGCGCACGGCATGGACGCCGTGGAGAAGGCGTGGGCGGCAGTGGACGCGCACGCGCTCGCCGGTGACGACGAGCGGGTCGCCGCGTTCCGCGGTGGAGTACGCCTGGCCAGATCACTCGCCGAGCCCGCCGCTGCCACGGCCGGGTTCGCGGAGCTGCTCATCCGGCATCGCGACCACGACGGCTGGGTCGACGCGGCGTTCAACGCGGCGGCCCGAGGCGTCGGGGAGACCAGCCTCGGCAACGCGTTGCAGGCGGTGCTCGTCGCGGCCCGGGCCCGTCGGGACTCGCACGACCGCGCCTTCGCCGCCGCGCTCGTCCAGCACACCGCCGACGACTCCCGGCTACCCGAACCCGACCCGCTCCACATCGAGGACGTCCTGGCCAGGCACGTTCTACCGCTGGCACGTTCGGCGCCGGTGCTGCTGGTTGTCCTCGACGGTATGAGCCTCGCCACCGCCATCGAGGTCGTGGCGGATGTGACCGGGCAGCCGCGGCGATGGCAGGAGGCCGTGCCGGCCGAAACCGGCCGACGGGTCGTCGCTGTCACAGCCCTGCCGACCGATACACACGGCAGCCGGACGTCACTGCTGTGTGGCGAGTTGCGCACCGGCGGCCAGCAGACGGAACGTGACGGTCTGAAGGATCTGGCCCGCGCACACCGGCTCGGTGACAGCGCCTCCTTGTACCATCGCGGCCTGTTGGAAGAGACCCGGCTGGGAATGGCGGTGTCCGACGACGTCGCCGCGGCGATCGCCGACGTCGACAGCCGCAGGCTCGTCTCGTGCGTACTCAACACCATCGACGACGCGCTCGACCGCGCCGATCCGGGCGGCACCGCGTGGACCGTCGACGCCGTGCGGCACCTGCGTCCGCTGCTCCGCCAGGCGTGGCAGGCCGGCAGGTGCGTCGTGCTGACCTCGGATCACGGCCACGTCATCGACCGGCGTGACGGCATCGCGCGGTCTCCCGAACATGTGATCAATGCTCGTGCCCGGGCCGCGTCGTCGGCGCTGCGCGGGGGCGCGGCCGACGATGAGGTCTACATCGCCGGCCGGCGGGTTCTGGTCGCCGACGGGCGCGCCGTCCTCGCGGTCAACGAACGGCTACGTTACGTTTCCCGCCGGGCCGGCTACCATGGTGGTGCCGCACCAGCGGAGGTGGTCGTCCCGCTTATCACCCTGGTCCCGGGCGATGTGGTGCCGACGGTCAGCGATGGCCCACGCCTGCGGCTGGCGCCGGATCAGGAACCGTCGTGGTGGAAGGATCCAGATCTCAGGCCGGCATCCGCGGGCCGGGAAGCGGTCGCGTCCGGACCCAGGTCCGCCATGCCCGAGGGCCCTGTTCCCACCGCACCTCCTGTTCCGGCACCGTCTTCGACTCCGGCCGCCATGCTGCCGCTGTTTGACGGCGAAGACGAGGGCGAGGGCGAGCGGCTCGTGGATCGTGTGCTCGCGTCTGCGGTCTTCCGAAGTCAGGAGAGGATGACCAGAGGGCGTGGCGCACCTGAGCGGGTCGGGCTACGGGCGCTGCTGACAACGTTGATCGACGCCCCGGGAAACCGCCTGACCCAACAACAGACTGCGGCCGCACTTGGCGATCATCCGTTGTCGGTACGCCGGGCGGTCATGTCGGCGATCCGCCTGCTTAACGTCGAGGGGTACGCCGTCCTCAGCCTGGACGCGGACGGCACGACGACCGTCTTGGACCTCGGCCTGCTGCGTGAGCAGTTCGGCGTGTAGGAATGCTCATACTTCGATGAGGCGGTTCACGGCGTGAATGAAACGGTTTCGCCTCGCCGGAGGCGGGAGATAATCGACGCGCTACGGCGCGGAACAGTACCAGCTGCCGGGCTCGATCTCCTCGCGGTGGGACTGGATCGTTTCGCCCCCGCCTTCGACCGTGAGCTGGAGACCACAGCCGGGGGTGGTTCCGCCTTCAAAGCCGTCCGTGGTGAGTACGGTGCTGGTAAGACCTTTCTGGTCAGATGGCTGGCGGAGCGGGCGCTGCGCCGCGGCTTCGCCGCTGCCGAGATTCAGATAAGCGAGACGGAGACGCCGCTGCACCGGCTGGAGACTGTGTATCGGCGGCTGACGGAGTCGTTGCGCACCGCTGCCTTCCCGGCCTCGGCCCTCCAGGCGATCTTCGATTCCTGGTTGTACACTCTGGAACGCGACACCATCGCCGCTGGATCACCGGGGGCGAACACAACAACGGTCGTCCCGCCTACCGGGTTCCCAGACAGCCAGGCACTGGCCAGTTCGGTTGACGAGCTGCTTGAACGTCGTCTGACCGCCGTCTCGATCCGCACCCCGATGTTCGCGCAGGGGCTACGCGCATACCACGTCGCGACGGATGCGGGAGATTCCGCTTCCGCGTCGGGTCTTGCTGCCTGGCTGGGCGGACAACCCAACGTCGGCGCCGCCGTCAAGCGCGCGGCTGGCATCCGGGGGGAACTCGACCACTTCGGCGCGATGGGTTTCCTGCAGGGCCTGCTCACCGTGCTGCGCGACTCCGGACACGCCGGCCTTCTTGTCGTCCTGGACGAGGTCGAGACCCTGCAGCGCATGCGGTCCGACGTGCGGGACAAGGCCCTCAACGCATTGCGCCAACTCGTCGACGAAGTTGACTCCGGCCGCTTTCCGGGCCTCTATCTCATTATCACTGGAACACCGGCCTTCTTCGACGGCCCCAGCGGGGCGAACCGGTTGCCGCCGTTGGCTCAGCGCCTGGCGACCGACTTCATGAGCGAACCGCGCTTCGACAACCCCCGCGCGGTCCAGATCCGGCTACCGGGATTCGATCTGGCCGCGCTTGTGGAGCTGGGCATCAAGGTTCGGGATCTCTATGCCGGCGGCGCTGACCACCCCGACCGGCTTCGTGCCGTCGTTGACGACGACTACCTGCGTGAACTCGCGGAGGCGCTCGGCGGGACGTTCGGTGGCAAGGTGACAATGGTGCCACGCATCCTGCTCAAGAAACTCGTGGGTGACGTTCTTGACCGCGTCGACGAACACCCGGACTTCGACCCTCGCAAGCATTATCAACTCACCGTCCGGGCCACCGACCTGTCAGACGTAGAACGCAACGCCGCGCGAATCCCGCCCATCCCAGTCGCCGATGCCGACAGCGTGGATCTGTAGGTTCGGCCCTTCGCCTGCGGCCGAACGCCGCGGATCAGAGCCCGAACCCCTGCGTCACCTGCCCGGCCAACTCGTCCTCACTCGTCCTCACTCGTCCCCGTGTCGATCTTGAGCGCACACGGGACAGCGAAAGTCGAGTTCGTACGCTAATCCACTATTCTTTCGCCCAGTAGACGGGCCGACAAGAACGCCCAGGCCAGTCCAATCCCGGCAAACCAACATAAATTTCGGCATCCAGCTGAACGGAACCTCCGAGAATCGCATCCAGCTCGAACAGTATATCCTGTATCTCTTCGTCGTCCTCCTCGACCTTTCCCTGCAGAGCAAAGTACAGAATGATCCGATCATCAAGCACTCGAACAGAGATTGCCTTCATATTTTTCGAGATCAGCCCTAGAAGAGCCTGAATCACCTGAAGAACGACTAGATTTTCCCGCTCCCTGCCACCAGAATCAGCTGTCATGACGCCACCAGTGGACTGATCGGGACAACACTGGGACTCGAAGATCCCTTAATCATAAAAGTACTTGTCGGTTGATCGATGATGCCACGCGCAAGATTGTTATTGAACCCCGTAATATGATCATAGCGAACCATGACATGGCCGTTCCGACTGACTCCGAGAACATCCGCAGAACCGGAATGGTAAGCATCAAGAACCTGCTGGGCATGGTCAGTAGACTTAAAATACCCTCCACCCCTGTACTCCGACCGTCCTGCAATATGCCGCAACTGTTTTTGGCTGACCCTAGTCCCGATAGATGTACGGTCGACGACCGTACCATTGGAGTCGACGATGAACCGGGGCGAGCCCGCCGAGTATGGTGCGAGGCCGAGGGGGTCGAACCAGCCCAATGGGTTGTGGACGTAGGTGTGGGGGTTGGGTGCGGGGGTGAGGCCGAGGGGGTCGGTGGATCCGTACCGGGCGGTCTCGGGG
>NZ_CAUVXP010000036.1:12876-14579 GCF_963555955.1 Protofrankia sp. Cas3 | reverse complement strand
GCCCGGGGAAACGCAGCGGGCAGTCGAGGGCACCGTCGGTGGGCGGCGGGCCGGCGCCCCACAGCATCGTCCGGGCCCGCCAGGCAAGGTCCCCGTCGGGGTCGAGGAGTTCGGTGGGCGTACCGACCAGATCGGTGACGATGGCATAAAACCGGGCGTCGAACCACTCCTGCTCGGCATTCTCACCCGGGCTCCCGTCGTCCACCGCCGGGTCGGACGAGCAGCGTTTGGACTGGGTGAGCGGACGGAAACCACCCGGTTCCCAGTCCCAGCTGGTGACCCGTGGCGTCGGGTCGTCGCCGGTGACGTGGCTCTGCTCGGCGAGGACCACACCATCCCAGCTGTAGGCGTACCTGGTACCGTTCCGATCCGTTCAACGGATCATCCGCCCGACGGGGTCGTAGGCGAACCGCAACGGCCGACCCGAGGAGTTGACGACCTCGGTGTCGGGCTCGCCCGCCCGCCCCCGCAGCCACACCGGTACCCCGGGAAGGTCACGCCGAGTGTCCCACAGCCGCAATCGCTCCGGCTGCCATCCTGCCGACGCCGATGTTCCTGGTGGGAGTCGACGAAAAAAGACCACTAGTCAGAAACAAAGCACCACTATCAAGACTTTTCTGATGATCTCGATCTATGGCACTTGTCATCTTGTTAAATGCTGGGCGGCCCACGTAATCAGCCGAGACGTAGAAATCGGCGAACTCGAAGCCGTCGGGCCTGGCCGCGACCTCCGTCGGACCGGGCAGTGGCCATGAAATCAACAAAGAACCGTACGCGGGCGATAGCGCGGCTACTACAGAGACAAAAAGATCAAGAAGATCCTCGGATCTACGGGTCTTCGGTGCCATGGGCGTATGGAGCTCAAATGCGCTCCCGTCGCACCAGAGCGCAATAGGATGTCGATCGATCCCAACAGCGTCTTCCGGTATCGGCAGAACCCGTACCTCGACGTCACGACCAGCTCCACCAGGCTGGACACCGCTCAAGGTCACACCGGCAACAGCTCTGCCGGTGGCACGGCGAACAGTCTCTAGTTCACGCCGGTTCGCAACGCTGACTCGTTCGATCTCGTATTGGATCAGGTCGGCCATCTCATCTGCGTTACCCTTGCCGCCTAAAAGTGCCATACCAAAGGAGGCACCCTTCTCAGCCAGATACTCGACGACGAGCGAGAACGCCTCCTCAGTTCCTCTTTCGGCAAAATAAAATGCAGGCTCCGCAAAGGGTGGACGAGGCGAAGTCGCAGATTCATTCTGCGACAGATTTTCATCCATTATATTATTCCCACAGCTCGGAGCATACCACCCAATTGGGAACTTCTTGGGACAAAAGCAGTCGCCAACTCGCTCGCTCTGGAACCGTCTTTGAAGAACTGAGTTACAAAATACTTACCGTCAACTCTCGCTAGGTGGGCGGTAGTTTGTGCTGTTCCGGTCGACCAATCAAAGACGACCCTGGATGTCGAGACCCGCTCGATCAGACTCTCCCACTGCTGCAGATGCGTCGATTTTGGTACCTCCCGACCGAACCATTGCGCGGCATGTTCGTCAAAGCTGTGGAGCAGTCCTCGTGTACCAGCAATCTTGTAGGGGGCGAGGCCGAGGGGGTCGAACTCCCAGGTGGGGTTGGGGACGTAGGTGTGGGGGTTGGGTGCGGGGGTGAGGCCGAGGGGGTCGGTTGATTCGTACCGGGCGGTCTCGGGA
>NZ_CAUVXP010000036.1:0-12476 GCF_963555955.1 Protofrankia sp. Cas3 | reverse complement strand
TCGGACTGGGTGAACGGCCGGAAGCCGCCGGGCTCCCAGTCCCAGGTGGTGACGCTGGGTGCCGGATCGCCGCCGGTGGCAGTGGTGTGGTGGTGCTGTTCGGCGAGGACGACGCCGTCCCAGGCGAAGTCAACCTGTTCGACCACCCCGCCGTCGTCGCCGGTGCCATCGCCGGCGAGGTGCTGCTTGGCGATCCGCCGACCGAACGGGTCGTACCGGTACCGCCAGCGCCGGCCGTCCGGCGTGGTGACGCCGGTCAGCCGATCGTCGGCGTCCCAGCTGTAGCGCCAGGCCCGCGGCTTCCCCGACAGCCGCTTCTGCTGGCGCAGCGTCACCCGGCCCTGCCCGTCGTGCTCGTAGCGGACCCGGCCGGCCCGGCGGATCAGCGTACCGGCGTACTCCCGACCGCCCTGCGCCGCATGGTCCCCCCCGTCCCGGCCGTTCGGCTGGGCGGGTGGGGACGGGGCGGGCACCGGCCAGGACGCGTCGGTGACGTTACCCGCCGCGTCGTAGCCGTACCGCTCGGACCAGCCGGCCCCGTGGACCGCGGTGACCCGCCGCGCCGGGTCGAGGTCGAATCGGCGCAGGCCGGCGAGCATGTCATCGATCTCGCTGACATAGCCATCCGGGCTGTAGGAGTAGTCCCGGCGCTGCACCACCCGCGCCTGCCGGGCGGTCACGGTCTGCGACAGCAGCTGGTGGTTGGCATCCCACACCTGCGCCAGCACCACCCCGGTATCCAGGCTGCGCGCGACCTCCCGGCCCGCCTCGTCGTGGGCGAAGCGCAGGGTTCGACCGGCGGTCTCCAGAGAGGTCGGGAGGTCGTTCGGGTCATATGCCCAGACACTCGCCGCCCCGGACGGCGTCACCCGCCGCACCCGCCGACCCAGCACGTCGAACGTCGAGGACACCGTCCGGCCGTTACAGGTCTCCGCCAACACCCGGCCAAGAGGATCCCGCTCGAACACACAGTCCGCATCGGAGTTGGTAGCGCGCACAACCCGGCCGACGGCGTCGTAGGCAAACGTCGTCACACCGTCCACGGATCGTGTCTCGACCACGTTCCCGAGCAGGTCGCGGGTGAACCGCACGCTCTCCCCCGCACCATTGACACGTTCCACGACCTGCCCGGCAGCGTCATGGACGTAGGCCAGAACCCGGCCGTTGAAATCGGTCTCCCGCACCAGATTGCCGGCCGGGTCGTAGTCATACCGCCACACCAGGCCGTGGGGATTCGTCACCGCGACCAGCCGCAGTTCGGTGTCATAGGCGAACGCCAGGCGCGCCCCGTCCGGGCCGGTCCGCACCGCCGGCAGATCAAAATGTGTCACCTCGGTGCGGGTCACCCCACCGGCCGCGTCCACATGCTCGACAAGGTTGCCCTCCCCGTCGTAGGCCCACCGCTCGACCGCCCCGTCCGGCCGGGTCCGGGAGGCGGGTCTGCCCTCGACCGTCCACCCGTACCGGGTCACCCCGCCCACCGGATCGGTCACCGCGACCACCCGGCCGAACCCGTCCCGCTCATAGCCGGTGACCGCGCCAAGGGGATCGGTCACCGTGACGGGCAGGCCGGCGGCATCGCTCGCCACCCGCCGAATCTGGCCGAGCGCATCGGTGACAGCCGTCAGCCGCCCGCGGTCGTCATAGGCGAACCCGGTCCGCGCCCCGACCGGGTCGACCACGGCGGTCAGATTCCCACGGTCATCGTAAGAGCGTTCCCACCGGGCACCGTCCGGCTCAATGATCGTCACCGGTAGTCGCAGCGCATTCCATGCCGCCGTCACCCGGCTGCCATCCGGCCGGATGACCTCCGTCAGGTTGCCGTCACCGTCGTAGCGATACCGCACCGTGCGGCCCAACGGGTCGGTCTCAGCCAGCTTGCGGTCATACCGATCCCACTCGTAGACGGTGACACCGCCAAGCGGATCGACCTGCCGCCGCAGCTGCATCGTCGCAGTGAAGTGGTACTCGGTGGTATGGCCCAGCGAGTCCGTCAGCACCGTCACGTGACGATCCGTATCGTAGACGATCGTCCCATCCAGGCAGCCCGCCGAACCCACGGTCCGCACCACCCGACCGGCCTCGTCGTAGCTGTAGCTGTACTCGGTGCCGTTACGATCCACCCAGCCGATCATCCGCCCGGCGGTGTCGTAGCCGAAGCGCAACGGCCGACCCGAGGAGTTCACCACCTCGGTAAGCCGGCCACTCCCGTCATAGCCATAGCGGACGACCTCGATGTCGGGCTCCCCCGCCCGCCCCCGCAACCGGATCGCTGTGATCAGCCCCTGCCGGGTGTCCACCACCAGCCGGTACCCACCCGAATGGGTGATCTCGGCGAGCGTCCCGTCGTCGGCGTCGTAACCCAACTCGATCCGATGGCCGTTACGATCAGCGATCGCGGCGAGCGGCAGGGCCACCTCCCGGGCACCAGCAGCCGGCACCGCAAAGTGGAAAACATGCCCGGTTGCCGGGTCGGTCACCGTATAGGCACCGGCGGTGTCACGGGTCAACGGCAGCCGTGGGCCCTCCGCCGGCCACACGGTCGCACCGGGTACGGGGTGGGGGTAGGCGAACAGCACCCCGTCCGACGCGGCGTAGCACACGCCCTCGTCGTCGATCTCCAGGCGGTGGTCCAGCGTCGAACTCCACGACGGGCCGAACCAGCGCCCGGCCCGATACGACGACATGTGGGTCCGCTGCAACGCCCAGGTGAGTAGGCCGGGGAGCTCCACGTCGACCTGGGTGAGAATCATCTGCCCGCTCGCCATGTCCACCGGGTCGACCTTCAACACCCGGGACGCGGTGGTCTTGGTGAACTGGTACCCAGCCTGGAGCGTCTCCCGGACCCGGCCGGCCGCCCCCAGACCGTAGGCGGTCGCCGTGCGTACCTGACGCAACGCCGCGCCGCCAAAATTGCGCAACCCGGCACCAACAAGCTTCACGCCCTCCCCGCGGGCCACCCCCCGGCCCAACCCGACCGCGACACGGCCCAGCCGCGCGACACTGACGACACCGCGCCCACCCGGAATCAGACCCAACGCATCCAAACCGAGCTGCCCCAACGAGGCCTTACCCTGCGCGTACTTCGCCAGCGTGTCCGCGAACACCGCCGCACCCGCCACCAGCGCGATCGCCACCAACGCCAACCCGATCGGCCCCGACACAAACAACGCGACCACCCCGGCGACCAGCGCCACATCCCGGCACAGATCCACAAAACTGTCCCAGGACCGAAACGGCGCCGACACCGCATCCCACGCCTTCGCATACCACGGCCTGTTCTTGATCCCACTGTCCGCGAGCGCGGTCTCAATCCCCTGCGCGCAGGTACGGGCCGCCTCCCCCCGCAACTCCGCCGCCTCCAACGCCAACCGCCGGGCCCGCGCCCGATCCGCACCCGCCACCTGCCCCCGACCCGCCGCCACCCGCACCTGCCCGGCCACCGCCGCCGCATCCCACATCGCCGTCGCCACACCAATCGAACCGTCGGACAGCTCCGCCCGCGGCCACAACAGCCACTCCCGCTCCGGCGGAAGCAACGCCCGCACCTCACCCAACGCCACCCGATAACGATCATCAGCGTCCAAGCCCTGACGCAACGCACCCCCCGCCCGGATCTTCGCCTCGGTCAGACCGTTCGCATAACCGAACAGCGCATCCCCACAACCCCGATAGGCACGAGCCAGCTTGGCCAACCCGTCAGGTAACTCCACCAACGCCTCGGTGAACGCCGGCGCGTAATCACCGGCCATCGCCAGCTCGCCACCACTGCCCGCGATCGCCCGCAACCGCGCGGTGTTGTGTTCGGCGAGCTCAGCCTGGCCTCGCAACCGGACGGCCATCTCCCGCACCGCATCCGGATCACCCGGAGTTGGATCACCCTCCAACCCCAGCACACCCCAGTCCCCCACCGCAGTCCTCCCTGTGCACCCGGGATTCCTCGATCGAGCGCCCGGTCAGCCGCCCGCCGACTGGCAGGACCATCTACACTGAGAACGTATCGGGCAGGCCAAGCCATTTCCACCGGTATCCGTCTTCCACTGGCATCGGTTTCCACGGGCGCCGGTCGACACGATCGGCACGAGTTTGTCGTCCGGTACGCCCATCCGGCCAAAAACCGTACCTAACGACAAACAAACGCCGATCATCACCGCCAGCAACAGATGCACACCGTGACAGCGCATCATGCGCTCATCGGCTGTATCGAGCAACGCCCGATCATGATCACGATCATGGACTACCCCAGCCAATAGGCGCTTGACACTGCGCCTGACGGAAACCAACCATGTCTGACATGACAGCCGGGCAGGCGTCGATCAACGCTCGCGATCTCAGTCACCGCGCGGCGAGCGTGCTCGACCGCGTCGAGCACGGCGAGCGGCTGATGGTGACGCGTGACGGGGAACCGATCGCAGAGATCATTCCTATCGCCCGTACCCAGCGCCTGCTCGCCCGCTGGGTACGGGACGGCCTCATCCCTGCACCGCCCCCGGCGGGCTACGCCACGGCCGTGGCGAGCGCCGCACGAGACCTACCGTCGGTCCCGGCGGGCAGGACCGCCACAGACGTTCTGCTCGACATGCGCGAAGACGAACGTTAATGACCTACCTGGATACCAGTGCGGTCATCAAGCTCCTCCGCCGTGAGACAGAAACGGACGCGCTGGTCAAGCATCTCGATGCACACCCCGACCACGATCTTCTCACGTCTGCGCTGACCACCGTCGAGGCCACGCGGGCTCTGACCGCGATCGGCGCGGCGGACGTCGCAGCCCGTGCCATCCGCCGGTCGGACCATATCGAGATCGGCGACAGCACCATCCCCGCCGTCTCGGTGACGGCGACAGTCCTCGACCACGCGCGCACCGTACCCCCAACGGTTCCCCGCCCACTGGACGCCATCCATCTGGCCACCGCACTCCTCGCCGGCGACAGCCTCCACCACCTCATCACCTACGACAAGCGGATGATCACTGCGGCAGAGGCAGCCGACCTGCGGACCTCCACGCCGTCCTGAACAGCCGATAACCCGCATCAGCGGGTACCGTCCACCGGCAAGATCGACGCAAGTTTGTCGTCAGGTACACCTATCCGGCCAAAAACCGTACCTAACAACAAACAAACGCCGATCATCACCTCCACGTTCACAGTCAGCGATGAGAACCAGCGGCAGCCTGGGAGATTTTTACTTCCTCGCTCGTCGGGAAAACTTTTGAGGCAGCACGCCTGAATTCCAGAAAGCATCGATTCGACGCGCTGCTCGCACTTCTCGACCCGGACGTCGTGCTCCGCGCCGACCCGGCCGCCGTGCAGGCCGCCGCGGCCAGGCGGGCCGCGGGTGCGCCAGCCCTGGCCGAGGAGGTCCACGGAGCGGCGGCCGTGGTCGACACGTTCTCAGGGCGCGCCCGAGCCGCACAACCGGCTCTCATCGACGGAGCCATGGGCGCCGTGTGGGCTCCGCGCGGAACACCGCGGGTCGTGTTCGACTTCACGATCATCGCCGGGAAGATCGTCGCGATCGACCTGCTGTCCGATCCCGAGCTGGTCGGTGGGCTCGACATCACGATCATCGGCGATGTGCCGGCGGGTATGGACTCCTGAACCGGGGAATGGCGCTCGGAGACCAGGTCACCGAAGCAGCGTCTACATTCCTCCGCGTGGCACCCTGAAGAATTGGCATTTCCTCAGGGTGTGACGCGGAGGAATGTAGAGTGGCCGTATGGGCACGAAGATCGGGCAGGTTGCCCAGGAGCTGGCCCGCACGAATCCGTGGTGGCGGACCGTCGAGTGGGCAGCGACGGATCCGGACCTACGCGCCGTGCGCGACACCGGCCTCGGGTACCGGTCACCATGTCTGGACGGGCTGGTCGACGGGGGTCTCTACCTGCTGCGGGGACCTCGCCGAGTGGGCAAGACGGTGGCCGTGAAGCAGACCATCGTCGATCTGGTCAGACGCGGGACGCCACCGCAGGCGATCGTGCGGATCGCGGCGGACGTGTGGTCGGCGGAGGACCTGCGGACGGTCGTCCAGAACACCGCGCTGCCACCGGTACCGATTGGCACGGCACGGTGGTGGCTGTTCGATGAGATCACCGGGACGACCGGTGACTGGGCGGCGCAGATCAAGTGGTTGCGGGACAACGACCCCGAGTTCGCGGTGGCCACCGTGGTGTTGACCGGGTCGAACGCGGCGGGCCTGACCGCGTCCGCAGGCGTGCTCGCCGGCCGACGCGGACGCATCGAGCATGGCGACCGCACCCTGCTGCCGCTGGGGTTCCGGAGCTTCGCGCGGCTGCTGCGACCCCACCTGCCGGACATCCCCGCTGTCGACCTCGCCCACCTGCGGGGAGAGGCGGCCCGTAGAACATACGCCGATCTGTTGCCGTGGCTGGACGATCTGGTGCTCGTCTGGGAGACCTATCTGATGTACGGCGGATTCCCGATTGCCGTGGCCGCGGCCCGCGCCGGTGAACCGGTGCCAGCGTGGTTCATCGACGACGTCTTCAACGTCGTGTTCCGGGATGCTTTCTCGGCGTCCCAGCTCAGCCAGACCGGCACCGCCGCCCTGGTGGAACGACTCATGCGGTCGATGGCGGCTCCCGCCAACATGAGCAGGATCGGTGCCGACCTGGATCTCAAACACGACGTGGTAGCTCGCCACGTCCGCTATCTCGGCGACGCCTACCTGATCTGGCACTGCCCGCAGAAGGCAGAACGTGCCTGGACGGCCCGGGAACGCGCCCAGGACAAACTGTACGCAATCGATCCACTGGTTGCGCGGCTGGCTCACCTGCGCAACCCCGCCCGATCCGACATCGACCTCACCGTGCTCGCTGAGATGCAGACCGGCCTGGCCCTGCAGCGCTGTGCCCATGCCCGCGGTGTCGGATGGGCCGAGGACCTGTTTCTGTTCCACCTGCGTACCTCGTCCCGTCATGAGATCGACTTCGTCGCCGAGCAACTGGCCGGCACAGCGGTGGAGAGCAAGTACGTCGAGGGGGGCGCCTGGCGAGGTGCGACCGCCACCATCAGCGCGTCCGGGTACGACGGACTATTGGTTACCCGCAACGTCCTGGACACCCGAGAGGAGAGCGGGCCTTGGGCGGTACCCGCGGGAATTCTCTGCTACCTGATCGACACCTGAACTCCCCTCCTGTGGGTGCCCATTAGGGCAGGCACCCAGCGCCTCGGCGCCTGTTCTCGGGCGCTATCCTCGCGGTACCGTTGCCGGGCGCTCTTTGAGAACGATGTGAATCTGGTGTTGTGGTAGGAGCATCAGATTCACATCGTTAAGTGCCTGTTTTAGATCTTGTTGATGTGTGCGGAGCGTGGTCTGGCGGTGCTGGGTTTCGGTGGCGGTGGGTCTGGTAGAGGCAGGTCATGGCACGTGCTCATGGCTCCCCTCGGACCTGACGGATGCGGAATGTGCGGTGGTGGAGCCGCTCCTGCCGCCGGTATCGAAAGACGGCCGCAAGCGGTTCATCATCACCGATACCCTCGGGCTCCTGCTCTGCGTCCTCGTCGTTCCCGCCAATGTCCAGGACCGTGCCGGCGGCCGGAGGATCCCGGCCGATCACTACCTCGCCCACCGGCGAGCCCACGTGGTGTTCGCCGACGGCGGCTTCGCCGGACGGTTCGTCGCCTGGGCCCACGACATCACGAAAACCACCGTGGAGATCGTCCGGAAACGGCCGGGACAGCACCGCTTCGAGGTCCCGCCGAAACGACGGGTCGCCGAACGCACCCTCGCATGGATAACCGCTCACCGCCGCCTCGCCCGCGACCACGAAAGAAAGCCCGCCATCTCCGAGACGTTCATCCACTGGGCAATGATCCGCACCATGCTCCGCCGCGTCACCCGCCGACGAACCGCACCCCGCTGGACAGCCCGACAAAACGGAGAGTAGCCGAAATCAAGATTCAAAACGGGCTCTCGCAGAAGCAGGGTCCACGCTAATCACGCGCGTGCAGGACGTCCGCGTAGGGGCTGAACTCGTCGGGGAGACAGAGACGGCCGAGTTTGCGGTACTCCAGGCTGATCGCCGTCACCAGGTCACGCATGTCGACCACCCGGCCGTTCGCCGCCCCGAGGTAGGCGGCGGTGACGACCGCGTTGCGGATGTCCCCGCCGGCCAGTGTGAACGCCCGCCCGCAGAAGTCCAGGTCGACGTCGTCGGCCAGCGGGACGCAGCGCAGCATCCGCCGCCACAGTTCACGGCGTTCGGTCTCCTCCGGCCGGGTGAACTCGACGACCACGGACAGCCGTCGCCGGAACGCCTCGTCCAGGTTGGCCGCCAGATTCGTGGCCAGGATGGCCGTTCCGTCGAAGGATTCCATCCGCTGCAGCAGGTAGGCGACCTCGACGTTGGCATAGCGGTCCCGGGCGTCGGACACCTCCGAGCGCTTGCCGAACAGGGCGTCGGCCTCGTCGAAGAACAGCACGGCGTTGAGCCCCTCGGCGCCGACGAAGATCCTTTCCAGGTTCTTCTCGGTCTCCCCGATGTACTTGTCGACGACCACCGACAGGTCGATGACGTACAGGTCGACGCCCAGCGAGCCGGCGACGACCTCCGCCGCCATGGTCTTGCCGGTGCCGGACTCCCCGACGAACAGCGAGGTCACGCCTTCCCCACGGCCGCCCCCACGGCGCAGACCCCAGTCGTCGAGCACGGTGCCACGATGGGCGGAGCGGCCCGCGAGGTGACGCAGCGCGATGCCCGTCCGCGCGGGCAGCACGAGGTCGTCCCAGGTCACCGATGGCTGTACCCGGCGCGCGAGCCGTTCCAGACCGGTGGCGTTCTGCGCCCGGGCCGCGGCCGCGAGATGCTCGGTTCTGATGTCAATGCCGATTTCGCGGCCGATCTCGCGGCTGATCTCGCGGCCGGTGCCTGCGGCGGCCAGGGCACGGGCCGCGGCAACCGTTCGGCGTACCTGCCGGGGGGTGAGCCGGAACGCGGCCAGCTCGCCGGCCTGGGTTGACCCGCCCAGCTCGGCCGACCACAGCGCCGCCTGTTCAGCGGCTGGCAGCGGTTCAACGTCGCAGCTCAGAGGTGCGGGGCCGGGCGTTTCCGGCTCCCACCCGCCGCGTCCGAACAGCACGATCTGCGGCGAGAACTTTGACGTGCCTTGAACGGACGTGACCAGGCCGGCCACCGCGGCGGCGGACTGGGCGTCGAGGGGCCCGGCGACCAGCACGGCGCCGCGCAACCTGGCCTCCCGGACCGCCTCGACCAGGACCGACGGGTCGGATCCGTCGGTGGTGGTCGAGACGGCGCCGAGCTGGGCCGCGAGCACCGCCAGCCCCGCCCGGCGGCAGGCCGACGCGGCGACCGTGAGCGCATCGCCTCCCGGGAGCTGGCGCAGGTAGGTCAGGGACACCCCGGCTGTGAGCGCGCGGGCCAGTCTGTCGACGATGGCGCCGCCCACATCGGGCGGGTCGACGAGTACGGCGCCAAGCCCGGGTTCGGGCCTGTCGTCACCCAGCAGATACGCCGCCACCCGGTCGGGCACCCGCAGCGACCGGGTCAGGAAGGGACGGTCGGCGTCCTCGACGACGAGCAGCCCGGTAGCCGCCAGCACTCCATTCGGCCCGCAGCGCACCCGCGCGGCGGCGTCCAGCGGCGAACGCCCACACAGTTCCAGCGCCAGACCCGGGCTGGCCCGCCGCCGGCTCACGTCGTCGTGTAGGTAGCCGTAGAGCTTCTCGAACCGGGGGTCAAGGTCCGGAGCGAGGGCGATCAACAGGATGTCAACGTCCAGGCCGGTCAGCCCACATCGGCGGGCAAGCGTTGGCAACCGCAGTTCCTCCCCTTCGGCCGTCGCCTGGGCCGCACCGCATGCCAGCCGGTCGGCACGCGCGCCGTCGGCGTCCGCCGGCGACATCCCCTCGTTGGACGACGCTGGTAGCCGTCCCGGATATCCGGGCTCGAGCAGACGGTCGGCCTGCTCGTCGCTCAGGTAAAGACCGCGAAACGCATCGTCCGGTTCGGGGTCCACCGCGCGCCGAGCCGCTACCGCGGCGCGCACCCGCTCCTCGACGACGGCCAGCCGTCCGATCAGATCAGCCAGGGACGGGGATCGGGATGGGGACAGCACCGCCTACAGCTCCGCGATCCGAGCGGCCCTGCCGTTACCCGTGCCAGGCGAACGGACGCCCGCAGCTGGAAGCCCAGCTGGATCGGCCGCGTCGGGGGCCCGTTGCGCACGCGGATCCACCGGGGAACGGCGGACATCCAGGTACGGCTCCTCCAACACCGGCGGGCCGATTGGGACCACCGGCGCCGGGTCGAACGGTGCCACCACCACGAGATCGAGGGATGGTTTCAGCTCGCCGCCGAGGGCGTTCCAGACGTCGGCGATGCCCCGGTCTGCGCCGGGCGGCAGGGCAAGCTGCAACAGTACGGGCAGCGGCTGGGCGGACAGCTGGCCGCGCAGATGGCCGGTGGGTACCCGGTCGTGGCGCAGCAGCGCGCCCAGCAGCTGGGACAGCAGCCGGTGTTCGTCCTCGGGGCGCCGGGTCCACGCGGTGAGCAGGTAGGACAGCCGGAACCGCCGTGGCGGCGGCCGGCGGGCGACAACACGCCCCTCGGTGTTGCGGACCGGCTCGGCCGCGATCTCCCGGCGCCCGACGTCCTCACGGATGTCGTAGAGGAAGACGTCCACGCACGGGCCGTTGAGGCGGCTCGCCCAGTCCCGGGTCGGCGCGTCGAAGACCACTTCGGCCTCGCCTGCGGGCAGGGCCTCCGCGGTCAGCAACGCGGCCAGTGTCGCGTCAACGTCATGGATCATCTCCGTCACCGTCTCTCACCGCGGACGTCAGGACAAGGAGCCAACCGCGCCCTCCGGCTGCCTCATCGGGCACGCGTGCCGGCACGGATTGCCGGTACATCAGGCTGTTCCACAATCGTCACCACGCGCGTACCGTCGATGCCGTGGCGATCTACAATCCGACGCAGATCTACGGCTTCGCCCGGGACGCGGGGTTCTCTCCCGACCAGGCGACGACGATGACCGCCGTCGCGTTGGCGGAGTCCGGCGGCAACAGCAGTTCCCACAACTCCCACGGTGAGGACTCCCGCGGGCTGTGGCAGATCAACCTCAACGCCCATCCACAGTGGCGGGACCGCGACCTGTACGACCCGAAGATCAACGCCCAGCTCGCCTATGAGGTGTCGCGGCAGGGCCGGGACGTCTCACCCTGGACGTCGACCCACCACGGCGCGAACGCCAGATACCTCGACTTCAAGACGCACGCCCAGCACGCGTCGGTCGAAGCCGGCGACGGTTCCGGCCTGGGCTCGTGGACGGGGACCCCGGGCTACGGCCACCCGCTCGCCGCCGGCGACGGTCCCGGTGTCACGCACGGACCCGCGGATGCCGGCGGCCACGCGCATGTGAACGGCGAAACCACAGCGGGCTCCGACACGACCCGCCGGTTCCTGGACGCGGCGCTCCGCCAGACCGGCGACCACTATGTCTTCGGCGCCGAGGCGAACCTCGACGACCCCGACCCGACCACGTTCGACTGCTCCGAGCTGACGCAGTGGGCTGCTCACCAGGCCGGCCACGACATCCCCGACGGCGCGTGGGCGCAGTATGCAAGCCTGCGCGGCGAAGGCATGGAGATCTCCGTCGAGCAGGCGCTGCATACCCCCGGCGCACTGCTGTTCCAGTTCTCCGACGACGCGGGCCGCGGCAGCGGGGAACCGGCCACAGCACATGTCGCGATCAGTCTGGGGGACGGTCGCACCATTGAGGCGCGCAACCCCCGCGACGGCGTGGGGGTGTTCAACGACGCCGGACGCTGGATGACCCGCGCGGCGCTGATACCCGCCATCTCCGCAGTGCCGGGCAGCGACACACCGTCCAGACCCGACGCGGCAGGCTCAGTGGCGGCGGCCGACGGGACCGACACCGATGCCGACGGCCTCACCGATGCACTCGAACGGCACCTCGGGACGAACCCCACCCGGACCGACTCCGACGATGACGGCCTGTCAGATGCCTACGAAATACTGCACCTGCACACCAACCCGTTGTCCGCGGACACCGACTCCGACGGCGTACCGGATTCCATCGAGCTGGCGCTGGGAACGAACCCGAGCGATCCGGACACGGCCCACACCGGCCGGCTCGACGGCGCGATCGGCACCGCTTCCACCGCCACAACCCGCACTGACACCGACAGCGACAGCGACAGCGACGGCCTCACCGACGCTCTGGAACGCATCCTCGGCAGCTCACCCGATAACGCAGACACCGACGGTGACGGGGTGACCGACGGGGCGGAGTACCACGCGCACCTCAACCTCCTCGACCCGTCCGATGTGCACGGTCTGCTCGCCGGACCGGGCACGTCGAGCATTGGCGCGCTGTCGAGCGGTCACGTGGGTGCCCATCCCGACGACAGCCATCTGGGCGGTCACCCGAGTACGGGCACCGGAGCGGACCTCTCCGCCGATGGCGGCTCGCACCTGC
>NZ_CAUVXP010000035.1:0-41083 GCF_963555955.1 Protofrankia sp. Cas3 | reverse complement strand
GCGCGGTACCGGCGGCCGGGCACCCCAGCGCCAGCCACGGGCCACCTCGCGCAGACCGACCCCGACTGGGCGGGCCGGGCGGGACGCCATCACCGCACGTCCGCGATGACGTGCGGTGGAGAGTGCAGATACGTCATGGATGGATCGCGGCCCACCGTGCCCGACACCATCTCCAAGGCGTCCGCCAAGGTGGAGGCGGCCCGGAAACCCATCCGCGCGCAGGCGGCCCGGTCACCGCCGACCCACACGACATCCTCCAGGTGGTCCATGGCGTGCGCACCCCAGTACCACATGTAGAACGGATGCACGCCGTGGTAAGCGTGCGATGTGCGGTACAGGTGGGTATACCAGGGGTCGGTCGCGTACTGTTTCTCGAAGGTGGCCTCAATGGTCGCCGGGTCGGTGGACTCGGCGAGAACCTCCTCGAAGAAGTCCACATACGACGGATGGTGCAGCTGGGAGAACTCCGGCGTCACCGGATGGTAGAGAATCATCGCTCCGCCGCGCCGAACCAGCGGTTGTCCCCGGTACATGTTGAAGAAGTAACCGAGCCCGAGGCACATCGCGAGGATCGGGTTCATCACCGAGTTCACGTTGTACGGCCCCAGATAGGGCAGGCCCACGACCAGCACGTCGCTCTGCCCGTTGACCTCGACGAGCTGCTGGCGGTGCACATTCGCGATCGTCTTGGCGTGCACGGCCTCGGTCTCGCCGGCGTGCACGCCGGTCACCCCGTAGTCGGCTACGAGATCGTGGAAGAGCTTGCGGCGGGACCGCACCGGCATGGCCGCGAGCCCCCGCGACATTCCGAACGCCATCGCCTGGTCGCGCACGGACCATTCCCATTCCCGCTTCATCAGAAAGCCGTAACGGGACGGGAACGACGCGTTGTTCACGGTCGTCTCCACCGTGAAGATCTTCAGGTGGTCGGCCAGCATCCGACCCATCCGCCATGCCGAGGAATGCATGGCGGAGCGGGTGTGGTCCATGAACGAACGCGAGTGCACCATTGTATGACTGTTGTGATGGTGGCGCAGGCTGTTGTAGGACGCGAGCCCGATCGGCACCGACTTGTGGCCACCGTCCATCGCCACCATGTTGATGTTGACGTAGACCAGCAGGTCGGACTCGGCGGCCCGCCGGTTGATCTCGACGTCCTCGCCGTTCTCGGTCAGGCCGATGTGGGTCAGGTTGTCCCTGTCCTCGGCGTCGTGGTTGTAGAGGTTGTTCGGCCAGAACGAGCGGAACACCCGCTCCCCGACGGCCCGTTCGATCTCGGCGGCGGTCATCCGGCGATGCAGCGCGTTCGCCACGATGAGTACCACGTCGTCCACACCGACCTGCGCCGCGATCGTCAGCACCTGCTCGATCACCCGCTGGCGGATGTCGGGCCGGCGCATCGGCGGCAGCGGGAGCGACAGGTCGTCGAAGGCGATCGTCAGACGCATCCCCGGCCGAAGCAACGCCCGCAGCGGCTCGCTGTTCTCGGGCTCGGCCAACGCCCGGCTGATCGCCGCGTCCACGTCAGCCAGCTCCGGCAGCGACTCCGGCGGGTAGAGCACCCGGGTGCCGAGCGGGAAGCGTTCCAGCCCGAACCCCTCACCCTGGTGTACGAGAAGCGGAGGAGTCCGCTCATCGACCTCGAGCACGAACCCCGGTCTCACCTGTGCGATCCCCTAACACGCGGTTGCGGCCGGGCGACACTGCCGTCGCCAGCCGCCATCCAGTGAACGTCGTAGTGAACGTCCCAGTGAACAGATCTCACCCTTGCCCCATCACACCGCGCCCCATCACGCCGCCGTCAGGTCGAAGGCGACCTTGACCGCGCCGAGACGCCCTGCGCCGAGCGCGTGGTCCAACGCGTCCCGCCAACGGTCCAACGGGTAGGTCGCCGACACAACCCCGTCCAGCGGGGCAGTTGCCGCGAGCTCCAGTGCCCGGACGAAGTCCGGACGATCCGACGCCGGGTCCTCCGGCCGCTGCGCGGGTCCGTCCGCGGACCCGTCCGCGGGCCGGGGTCGACCGACGCTGGAGGCGTAGGTACCCACCAGCTCCAGTTCCCGGAACCACAGCGGGGTCAGATCGACCGAACCGGTGGGAACCCCCGACAGCACCACCCGCCCACCGGCACGGGTGACGCGCAGCGCCGTCGACAGCGACGAAGCGCTGCCGGCGCAGTCGATCGCGACGTCCACACCGCCGAGCAGATACGGCGGCCCGACGTCCGGCTCCAGTTTGAGCGCGCGGGTACCGCGGCGCACGCCGCCGACCGCGGACGCAGGGGGCAGAATCTCATCCGCTCCGAACCGCCGCGCCAGCTCCACCTGATGACGGTGCTTGGCCACGACCGTGACCAGGCCGGCCCTGGTGTAGGCGCGCAGCGCCAGCAAGGTCAACAACCCCACCGAACCGGCGCCGATGATCAGAACCCGATCGCCGTCGGCGACCCGGGCCCGCAGCGCGGTGTGCACGGCGCACGCAAGCGGCTCGACCAGTACCGCCCGCTCGTCGGGCAGGTCCGCCGGCACCGGGTACAGCTGCGAACGGTGGGCGACCAGCGCCCGGCTCCACCCGCCGCCGGTCTGCGCACAGGAGCCGGTCTGCAGCCCGGGGGACAGGTGACCGGAGGTGACCCGATCGCAGCGGCTGGTGTGTCCGGCGGCGCAGCCGGCACAGGCCGCGACGCCCCGGGCCGCGCAGCCCAGGACCGGGTCGAGTACCACCCTGCTGCCGGCCGGCAACTCGGTGCCGTCCTCAAGGGTCACATCCGTCTGGGTGTCGGCCACGATCTCATGCCCGGGGACGAAGGGCATGGACACCAGGGACGTGAAGTAGAACGACGACTGGCCGGTGACGGTGGCGAGGTCCGAACCGCAGATCCCCGACAGCCGTGGACGGATCGTGACCCATCCCTCGCCCGGCAGGGCCGGGACGGGCCCGTCGGTCAACCGCAGCGGCGCCGTCGTCGCGGCCGCGGCGCCGGCCAGGGCGGGCAGCCGACCCGACACCGCCCGGGTGGCCAGGTAGCGGGGCATGGAACGGTACAGCTCCAACGCGCGGCTCACCGGTCGGCTCCCAGCCGTGATGTGCGGACGCGAACCGGGCCGCCCGCGGACGAGCCGCCGACGCCGGCATGAGCTGCGCCGGCATGAGCGTTGCGCTCACGCCGGCTGCCGACCACTGCACGTGGTTCGCCACGGGTCGAGGCCCACTCCTCGATCGGCCAGCCGGATCGGCGGGCCACCCGGTACAGCGGCAGGTCCGGATTGACCGCGACCGGGTTGCCGACGGCACGCAACATCGGCAGGTCCGACTGGCTGTCCGCATATGCCCAGGATGCCGACAGATCCGCTCCCACTCGCTTGGCATAGTGGTCCAGCCAGGCGGCCCGGGAGTCACCGACCAGCGGTGCCGAGACCAGACGGCCGGTGGCGCGCCCGTCCGTCCCGACTGCGAGCCGGGTGGCGACGACCTCGTCGAACAGCGGTGCCAGCGGACGGGTGAGGACCTCGACCGCGCCGGTCAGCAGGACGGTCCGGTGCCCGGCGTCCCGGTGTTCGCGGATCCGGCGGATCGCTCCCGCCTTCACCCGGCGCAGCAGGATGTCACCGGCGACCTCGTCGACGAGGCGGGCGAGCTCGTCAGGGTCTGCGCCGGCATAGCGCGTGTACACCGCCCGGATGAGATGTCCCCGGTCGCGCCGCTCAGCCCGCACATATCCGGGCAGCGCGCGGGCGAGCTGGGCGAGTTCGCGTCCGCGCGCCGCGAGGCTCTGGTCGGTCAGGCGCAGCCACAGATACGACTCGACCACGGTCGAGGACACCAGCGTCCCGTCCAGATCGAACACCGCGAGCGTGTCCGGGCCGCCGACAAGGGCGTGCGACGCCCGCCGGGCCGCGGCCGCGGGCTTGTCCGGACCGCGGAAAGTCGAGGTGACGCTCGGAAAGTGGATCTCTTGTAGATAGGTGCGCCAGTCGTAGCAGGCCGGATCGAAGCCGAACCGTTCGGCGTCGCCCGGGTCGAGGCTCTGGGCCAGCGCGCGGGTCGCGTCGTCGACGTAGACCAGCTCCGCCTTGGTATAGGAACGGTAGAGGTCCTGGTAGCGCCGTAGGAACGCCAGCCGCTCATCGAGCTGCTCCAGGTCCCGGGCGGCCTGACGGACCCGGTCCGAGCGCGGAGCGTACCCGAGCGCCTTTCCCGCGATCTCCGCGAAACGCTCGCCGCGCCGCAGTTGGCTCTCGACCGTGGCGGCCCCGGCGAAACGCCAGTCGGCGGCGGCGATGGCGCCACGACCGGGCTTGGTCAACGGGTGGCGCCCGAAGTATTCGCGGACATTCTCATAAAGGTCACGAAACAACAGCGGATTACGGAAACCCGAACACACGGTGTAATAAGCCGGGGTCGATGCCGGCGGCGTCGCCGCGGTCGCAGCCAAGATCGCATTGACGACCAGATCGACGGGGATGATGTCGATGATCCCGTCCGGAGAGGCGGGGAAATCCGGCAGCTCCCCACGGCCGTAGGCGAGGATCAGCGGCTCGGCCATCTTGAAGCCCTCGATCCAGCCCGGGAACGGGCGGGCCAACGCGCTCTCGATGATGGACGGACGCATGATGGTCAGCGGCAGTCCGTCACGTTCGGCTTCCAGATAACGCTCGGCGAGGGCCTTGGTGAACGTGTAGCAGTCCGTCCAGCCCAGAACCCGGGCCCGCTCGCCGCCCGCGTCGACGAGCCGGCGCTCCACCCACCTGCGGCGGCGGCGTTCGGCTTCCCGGGAGACCGTCTGCGCGCCGGCCCGGATGTGTTCGGCCTCGGCCTCGGCCCGGAACCGGCGCAGCTCCGCCGGGGTCCGCGAGGCGTCCTCGGCCGCGAGCCGGGCTCGCTGCGCGGCGGCCTGCTCGGCCCGCCAGTCGACGTTGTGCACGAGGCGGCCCTCAGCCACATGCCCCGATCGCAGCCCGGCCACGTATGCCGTGGAGATGTGCACCAGATGAGGTCTGGCACCGCTGTCTCCAATGGCCCGCAGCAGCTCCTGGACGCCCCCGAGGTTCGTGGCGAAACCCGTGTCGATCGGCGGGTCGAACGACACCTCGCCGGCACAGTGGACGACGACGTCGACATCCGCCGGAATGGCCGGGATCCGTTCGAGATCGCCTTCAAGGACCGTGATCCGGTCGCGTAGCACCTGCTCGACGCCGTCGGCACCCAGGCGCTCACGCCATGCGGCAAAGGCCGGCTTGGCCACGAGACTCCGCAGGCGGGCCTGCCCACTTCTGCCTGCGCGGGGACGGATGAGGACGACCACCCGGGTGTCGGGCAGGTCGGAAAGCAGCCGTTCCAGCAGTGCCTCGCCCACGAAACCGGTCGCTCCCGTGACGAGGACACGCTTGCCCGCGAGCCGCTCGGCCAGCCCCACGCCTCACCTCTTCCGTAATGAACACCGGTGGGCCACAGTAAGGGACGTCGGTGTCCAGGGCCGAAGCCGCCTCGTGCCCAGGTAGTTGCATCCAACCAGGCAACACCGATGGTCACGTACTACCTACCGTTGGACATCGCACGAGGTTCGTTCCACGGACCCCGCGACGTCCAACGGCCGGCCACGGATCGGGGGAGGACGAGGGCGCGGCGCGTCGATCATCGGCGAGCTGCGTACGCTCCTGATCGTGTTGGAAGACCTTGACCGCGAGATCGTCCGTCTGCTGTGCCGGGACGGTCGGATGAGCTACACCGATCTGGGCCGGGCCACCGGTCTGTCCGTGTCCGCGGTTCACCAGCGGGTGCGACGGCTTGAGCAACGGGGCGTGATCACCTCTTACGCGGCCCTGATCGACACCTCCCAGGTCGGGCTCCCGCTCACCGCATTCATCTCCATCAAACCGATCGACCCGAGCCAGCCGGACGACGCACCCGACCGCCTGCGCCGCCTGGACGCGATCGAGGCATGCCACAGCGTGGCCGGCGAGGAGAGCTATCTGCTCAAGGTCCGGGTCGCTGGTCCGGGCAACCTTGAGGGCCTGCTGCAGGAGATCCGCGCCGCGGCGAACGTCTCCACCCGCACCATGGTCGTCCTGTCCACCCCGTACGAGGCCCGGCCACCCGCGCTGTAACACCCGGCCAAAGGCCGCGAGAGTGGCCACCCGACCCACGGCCTCACAGGTCGCAGGCGACCACAACGAGTTCACAGCGGGCAGACTGGCATCCGTGACCGACATGTCGTCGAACCCAGGTGCAGTCGGGGGGCCGCGGCCGGCCCGGGGATCTGGAGGGCCAACGGGCGCCCAACGATCGTCAGATCGCGCGCCCGCAGGCCGCAGTCCCCGAAGCGCAGATGGTAACCGCGTCCTCTATCGCGGTGGCCGGGTGCACAGCCCGGCCACGCCGTTCGCGACCGCGATGCTGGTCGACCACGACATGGTCGCCTGGGTCGGCTCGGCCGCGGCCGCCGAGGCGATGACCCTCGACGAGACCGTCGAGGAGATCGTGGAGCTCGACGATGCCCTGGTCACCCCCGCATTCGTGGACGCCCACGTGCACATGACCGCGACCGGACTCGCGCTCGACGGTCTCGACCTGAGCTCAGCGCGATCCCTGGCGGCCGCGCTGGACCAGCTCGCCGACCATGTCAGGCGGCATCCCGCGACCACGGTGCTCGGCACCGGCTGGGATGACACGGCCTGGCCGGAAGACCGCCCGCCCAGCGCCGCCGAGCTCGACCGGGCGGCCGCAGGAGCGTCGGTCTACCTCGCCCGCATCGACGGCCACCGCGCCGTCGTGTCCTCAGCGCTGGCGGACCGCTGTGGCGCCGCCGGCGTGTCGGGATGGCTCGGCGATGGCCACTGCCAGGGCGAAGCCCACCACGTTGCCCGCAGCGCCGCGTACGACAGCGTGTCCGCCCGGCAGCGGCGGGCCGCCCAGCGGCGCGTGCGCGCCCACGCCGCCGCGCTGGGCATCGCGGCGCTGCACGAGATGGCGGGGCCGGAGGTCTCCAGCGCCGACGACCTGAGCAACCTGCTCGCGCTCGCGTCCGCCGAGGCGGGCCCCGCCATCTACGGATACTGGGCCGGGGACGTCGAAACCGCGGTGGCGCTCGGGGCCGGGCTCGGCGGCGACCTGTTCGTCGACGGCTCGCTGGGATCACACACCGCGGCGTTGCGGGTCGCATACACCGACGCACCCGGCGACCACGGCGTGGCGCAGCTGGATGCGGACGCGGTGTACGAGGTGGTGGTCCGGGCCAGTGAGGCGGGTCTGCAGGCCGGCTTCCACGCCATCGGCGACGCGGCCCTCGACATCGTCCTGGACGGTTGTGAACGAGCGGCCGACAAGGTCGGGTTGTCCCTGGTCCTGGCCGCACGCCACCGCGTCGAACACTGCGAGATGGCCGACGTCACCCAGATCGCCCGGATGGCCCGCCTCGGCCTGGTAGCCGGCGTGCAGCCCGCGTTCGACGCCTGTTGGGGGGGTCCGGACGGGATGTACACACGGCGGCTGGGAGCCGACCGCGCCCGGGCGATGAACCCGTTGGCGGCGATGGCCGCCGCCGGAGTCGTCCTGGCGCTGTCCTCGGATGCTCCGGTGACCCCGCTGGACCCGTGGGGTGGTGTGCGCGCCGCGGTCGCACACCACACGCCGGCCTCCGCGCTCAGCGCCCGGGCGGCCTTCTCGGCCGCGACGAGAGGCGGCTGGCGAGCGGCCCGCGCGGACGGTGACGGCAGCGGGGTTCTCACGCCCGGCGCGCCGGCGACGTTCGCTGTGTGGCAGGTAGCGGGGGAGCTGGTCGTCCAGGTGCCCGACGACCGGGTCACGGCATGGTCGACCGATCCACGAGCGGGCATAGCGGGGCTCCCCGACCTTGACGGCCCGGACCCGACATGTCTGCGCACGGTCGTGCGCGGCACGGTCGTCCACGATCTGTTGGCCCGGACGGGGTGACCTCACCCGGAACCGGGATGGCCCCACCTGGATGATCGCAAGCCGACAACCCGGGCGCCGACAGTAAGGACTTCGGCAGCAGGGACTTCGAAGAGCCCCGGACCGTCCTTCGGACCGATCCCCGGCGCGCCGGATGCGGGCAGGGGATCGTTGTCTAGGGGACGACCGGGACCCTTCGGGCTGCCTTACAGCTCCCCCTTCGCCGGCGGTGACGAACTTCCTGTCCGACCCCACCGCCGACCGGGCCTGGTACCGGGTGGTCGTCGGACGCACCTGCGCCCGACGACCACCGGCCGGTCTGCCGACAGGGAAGGCGCTGACGCAGCCGCCTCACGAGTGGACGACATGGACCGTACCCGCCCCGACTCCGCTGGTGTCAACCGGGCGTTCCATCTGCGTCTATTTCCTGTTTCCCCAGGTCGGCGACCTCTCCGCTGCGAACGGCGGTTGCGCTGGTGCTGTTGGCGACCTGGGCGTGTCGCGGTCTGGACACGGTCGTCCTCATCGCAGACAGAACAACTCCACAACTAATTAACTACTCAGCGCGATAACCGGGCCTTCGTTGACCACTGTTTGCCCACTATCCGCAACGCCTGGCTACTTACCTCAATCCGGCCACGGCGGCGGCGCATGAGATGTGAAGACACGTAGAGCACATGTTTGCATGCTGTGCGTAGTAGCGTCGGTGCCTGTTCCAGCCGGATCCGATCCGCGGGACGCCGGATTCCCGATACCCGGGATTACGGGTACCCGTAGTTCTGCGGGTACCCGAGGTTCTGCGTGTATGGGATTCCGCCGGCCCGAATGCTCGATCACCTCGCGTGACCCAGGAGCAGTCATGACCATCACGGACATCACCTGCGGTGGCACCACCCACTCCAACGCGACCCGTGGCGCCCCCGCCCGCCGCCGCGGCGCCCGCCACAAGAAAAAGCCCGACCATACCCGGAGGACGCCGATGACCTGGCTGGCCCTGTTGGCCGCGATAGCCTGTGACGTGGCAGCCACCTATGCGCTGGCCGCGTCCCACGGATTCCGCAACCTGATGCCCTCGATGCTTGCCGTGGTCGGATTTCTCCTGACCACCTACCTGTTCGCGATCGCGCTCACCGGGTTGGGCCCGAGTATTTCCTATGCGGCTTTCGGCGCACTTGGCACCGCGTCGGTCGCCGTCATCGGCATTGTCATAGGTACGGAAACCGCAAACTGGATCAAAATCGGATCCCTCACTCTGATCATCATCGGCGTGGCGCTGTTGCCACTTGCCGACCGCCGGGATGCCGTAGGTCACCACGGGACCGACCCCGGACAACCGGCTCCCCAACGCGCGGGCACCGCCCATCCAGGGACCGGGACCGGGACCGGGACCGGCTAACACGATCGCGGGTGGGCAATCCGCCGACCCGGTCGATCCCCGGCGCAGCGGTGACCGACACTGGGACTGTGACAGCCCAGGACATGCCGACCGCGGGTCGCACCGGCGAAGGCTCACCGCTGATGCGTACGGCCGGCGCCCGGGCCCGCCGCCTGACCCGGCCGGCGCTCGCCGTCGCGGCCGGAATCGCGCTGTACCTCGCATTCCCCCCGGTGGGGCTCTGGCCGCTGGCGCCGGTCGCGGTAGCCGCCATCACCCTGCTGGTACGCGGCGTGCCGCTGGCGCGCTCGGCCGGTCTGGGCATGCTGTTCGGCCTCGCTTTCATGCTGTCGATGCTGCGGTTTGTCATCTTCGTCGGGGTTGACGGCTGGGTCGTGCTCTCGGTCGGCGAAGCCGCCCTGCTCGCGTTGGTGGCGCCCGCGACGACGCTGGTCACTCGCGTGCGTGGCTGGCCGTTGTGGGTCGCCGCGGTGTGGGTCGGCCAGGAAGCGCTGCGTGGACGCGCACCGTTCGGCGGGTTCCCGTGGGGAAAGCTGGCCTTCAGCCAGGGGGATACACCACTGACACCCCTGGCGGCGCTCGGCGGCTCCCCGCTGGTGACCGCCGCCGTTGCCGGCTGCGGGGCGCTGCTGGCCGCCGCCGTTCTCGCCCTGGGCCCGCTCGGCACATCCATGGTGGCTGCCAGGCGCGTCCAGGCGGGACGGCGGGCCATCACCGCGCCCCTTGGCCTGCTGCTGCTCCGGGGACTGCGGCCTGCGGGCGCGCGATCTGACGATCGTCGCGCGCCCTTTGGCCTGCTGGGCGCCGCCGTAGCCGTGGCGCTGCTCGGGCTCGCCGTACCGCTGCCCAGCGCCGCACAGGTCGGCACGGCACAGGTCGCGGCCGTCCAGGGCAACGTCCCGCGGTCCGGTGGCCTGGACGCACTCGGACGCATGTTCCAGGTCACCGCCAACCACGTGGCAGCGACCGAACGCCTCGGGGCAGATGTCACGGCCGGGCGCACCCCGCGTCCGAACCTCGTCCTGTGGCCGGAGAACGCCTCCGACGTCGACCCGTTCGCGGACGCCCGCGCCGCCGCCATGCTCGACCGTGCGGCCCGGGCAGTGGGCGCTCCCATCCTCGTCGGCGCGGTCCTCGACGGGCCGGGGAGGGGAAAGGTGCGCAACGCGGGTCTGGGGTGGGACGCCGACGGCTGGACCGGCCAGATATACGTCAAACAGCATCCGGTGCCGTTCGCGGAGTATCTGCCGGGCCGGACCGTCCTGGAAAAGCTCGTCAAGCGGTTCGCCACCGAAATGCCCAACGACTTCGTGCACGGCAACGGCGTCGGAACGGTCACCATCGGCGGAGTCACGATCGGCGACGTCATCTGCTTCGAAGTGGCCTATGACGGTCTTGTTCGCGATGCCGTCAACACGGGTGCGCGGCTACTGGTGGTACAGACCAACAACGCCTCGTTCGGGCGCAAAGGCGAAAGCGAGCAACAGTTGGCGATGACACGACTACGAGCGGTGGAACACGGGCGAGCCGCCGTCCAAGTGTCCACCAGCGGTCAGAGCGCGATCATCGCACCTGACGGCCGGATCGTCGCAGAGTCCGGCCTGTACGAGACCGCCGTCCTGACCGCCTCGCTCCCGCTGCGCACGAGCCGAACGCTCGCCGACCGCGTCGGCGTCGCCCCGGAGATGCTGCTGGTGATTCTTGGACTACTCGCTGTAGCGTTCGGCCTGCGGGCGGGGCAGCCTTCCCGTGGGCAGGGGGGCCCAGACGGCGACGCCACCGGCGACACCGCTGATGACACCGACACCGCTGATGACGCCGACACCGCTGGCGACACCGAAAGGAGACGCGTGGACGACGAGCGCGTTCTCGTGTGTGTTCCGACCTACAACGAGCGGGAGAGCCTTCACAACACGGTCATGCGGCTACGCGCGGCCAACCCGGACGTGGACCTTCTGATCATCGACGACGCGAGTCCCGACGGCACCGGGGAGATCGCCGATGGGATCGCAGCGGCCGATCCGCGCGTTCACGTGCTCCACCGCGACGCCAAGAACGGCCTCGGCGCAGCCTATGTGGCCGGTTTCGACTGGGGACTGCGCCACGGCTACGACGTCCTGGTCGAAATGGACGCTGACGGCTCCCACCAGCCCGAGGAACTCCCGCGGCTGCTCGCCGCCCTGCGAGACGCCGATCTGGTGATCGGTTCCCGGTGGGTCACCGGGGGAGAGGTACGCAACTGGCCGCGTTCACGCCTGCTGCTCTCACGCGGAGCCAACGTCTACGTGCGGGCCGTCCTCGGAATGCCGCTGGCGGACGCGACCGCCGGCTTCCGGGCGTACCGGGCACCGGTTCTGCAAAGCCGCGATCTTGGGCAGGTGGCATCACAGGGGTACTGTTTCCAGGTAGACCTCACCTGGCAGGCCTGGCGATCGGGGTTCCGGATTCTGGAGGTTCCGATCACTTTTGTCGAACGCGAACACGGACGATCGAAGATGAACCGCGCGATCGTGACGGAAGCTCTGTGGCGGGTAACCTGGTGGGCTCTGACGACCCGTCACGGCCGGCCGGCCGCGCCCGGCGAGCGCCACCGCTTGGCCAGTGCGGATACCGGCTACGTTCCCGCTGCGCGCGCAGACGGCGCGGGCCACTCCGACCGCTCAACGACGGGCGTGTCTCCGTGAGCCGTGTCCTCGTAAGCCGTGTCCTCGTGAACAGGCCCCCTGCGAACAGGGCGAACATGGGTGTGGCCGGCCGGCGGACCCGGTCGGCCACATCATCTGTCGACTACTGCTGCCGCCGCCGCGAAGGTCGCGTCAGGCGGAGCGGCGGTCCTGACCGGTGCCCCGCAGAACGGCAAGTCGCTCGGCCAGGACCTCTTCGAGGTCGTCGGTGGTACGCCGCTCCATGAGCATGTCCCAATGGGTGCGCGGGGGCTTGCTCTTCTTCGGCTCCGGGACCTCGCCGTTGACGATGACCGACCCGGCACCACAGACACGGCACTCCCAGACCGCCGGGACCTCGGCCTCGGCGGCGAAGGGCATGGTGAACTGGTGGCCGTTCGGGCAGTCGTAGGACGCGGTCTGGCGTGGCGCGAGTTCAGTGCTGCGATCCGTCTCGTAGGACACCGCACCTAGCCGGCTGCCTCGCAGGATGCGCTCGCCCATAAAAAACCCTCCCGAGCGTCGGTACCAGTGAGGAACTCAGAATCACCAACGCACAGACCCTGTTCGACGTTCCCACGACGACAAGGCGGGTAACGAGATCGTGCTCACACTACGTAGAAGAACGATCGCCGTGACGCCGATTTCCGCCACGCACAGTCCGCGTGTGGCACTGCTTGGCGTCACACGGTGCGCGATCGGTGTCGGCTTGCTGACACGTCCGGCCGGATTCGCGCGAATCGCTGGGATAGACCGGGTAACCGCCGAACGGACGGCATGGATAACACGAGTGGCGGCCGTCCGTGATCTGGCCCTCGGCGCCGGGTTGCTCACGGCGTCCACCCGAGGGGAACCCGAACAGATTCGGACCTGGTTGTGGGCGGGAATGCTCGTCGACGCGGCCGACGCGGCCCTGTTGGTCGCCGCAGGGGCACGCCATCAGGTCGCTCCGCTGTCGGCGGCGGTCGCGGTGGCGGCAGCCGCGTGTGGTCTGGCGGGCGCAGGTCCGGTTGCCGTGGCAGCGTCCCGGAACAAAGCCGAAACATCAGACGTCACACATCGGGGGCCGCTACGCGCCGAAGGCCTCGGCGCGCCGGTCGGCGAAGCCTGACACCGATGACAGGGAGGGCACCGTGACAGCGGAGCAGGTCGTGAAGACCGACGAGGAGTGGCGCCGGGAGCTTTCGCCGGAGCGGTACGCCGTGCTGCGTGACGCGGCGACCGAACCACCCTTCACCGGCGCATACACCTACAGCAAGGAAACGGGAATCTACCGTTGCGGCGCCTGCGGCAACGCCTTGTTCGACTCGTCCACGAAGTACGAGTCCGGTTCGGGTTGGCCGAGTTTCTTCCAGCCGGCCGTGGCCGAGGCGGTGGAGCTGGTGGAGGACAGGTCGCACGGCATGATCCGGACCGAGGTGCGGTGCCGACGGTGTGGATCACATCTCGGACATGTGTTCGACGACGGTCCGGAACCGACCGGTCAGCGGTACTGCATGAACTCCCTCGCGCTTGATCTCGACGTGGCGCCCTGAGACCGCAACGCTGACGGGTCGTGGCGGGGCCGAGCACGCGCCGCCGCGATCCGGGCGCCTGCTCGGCCCTCCCCCCCCCCCGGGTGTCCAAAGCGCCGATAATCGACATTATGTCAAGTAGAAGGCACACAAGCCCCCCGCGGTTCCGCAGCGTCGGCCAACGACTGATCCGGTGAAAAGACCTCCGGACACCGCGGGGAAATCGGGCCGATGGTCCTGCGCCGGACAGGCGCCGTCCAAACGGGTGGAAACAGCCTTAAGCTCGTGTTAGGGCGCTGCCGGATGTGTGAGATAAATCGCTCCGCGCGGGCGGGAGTTCACCCGTGTGACTCGCGACACCCGACACGCTGGTTTATCAGGCGCACCATAATTGATATAGCGATCTGGGACGCCCGATCCGGACAGGTCCTACGAGCGGCACGCTAATCGCGGACCGCGGGAACGAGGAGTCCTCGATACCGGGGCGAGCTCATTTACTGAACACTGAACGTTGACAACGGCGGTGAACGTGACATCGGTGATCAACTGGTTGGACGCACGCGCTCGCGAACAACCGCGCCAGACATACCTCAGGGAGGCACACGGCAACCGTTCTATTACATACAGCGAGATGTTGGCTCTGGTCCACGGTTGGTGGGCCGATCTGGACGCGTGTGGCCCACCGGCCGGACGCCGGATCGCGATCGGCGTGTCCGACCCGCTCGACTTCGCGGTCGTCTTCCTGGCGACAATTACCAGCGGGCGGCACGCTGTACCGCTGGATCCGGACTCGCCGCCCGCGGAACTGGAGCGTGCCCTTCGACGTGCGCGGCCCGACCTGGTGGTGACCGATCGGTCACTACCGATTCCGGCCGAGGTGCGGCAGCTCAACCCGCGCCTGGCGGGTAACCGGCTCGAGGACGTCGGCCGACCGGCCGCCACCAATTTTGATCAATGTCAGGGGATGCGGGGCGGAGTCCTGCTGGCGGGTTCGGGAACAGCCGGACCCGCCACTCAGGTCTTTCTCGACATCGATCAGCTCTCGCACGTCGCCGCGACCGTCGCCCGCCACCACCAACTGGGCCACAGCGACATCGGCTACAACCCCCTGCCGCTGGTACACGTCAACACACAGGTGGTGGGGCTGCTTGCCACCTTGTGCAGCGGCGCGACCCTCGTTCTCGACCGCCGGTTCCGCCGCCGCGGCTTCTGGGGGATGATCGACAGACAGCGGGTGACCTGGATCAACGCCGTTCCGGCGATCCTGGCCCTACTGGCCATAGATCCACAGGTGGCCCGAGCCCATGACTGCCGCGTCCGGTTCGTGCGGTCCGCCGCGGCTCCCCTGCCCGTCGAGGTGTTACGGGCATTCGAGGCCGCAACCGGTATTCCCGTACTGGAAACATATGGCATGACCGAGGCCGGAAGCCTGATCACGGCCAATCCGCCGCATGGGACCCGCAAGCCGGGTTCGGTGGGCGTGCCGGTCGACAGCGAGGTCCGCGTCGTCGATGACAACGGCACGGTATGCCCGCCCGACATGGTCGGCACGGTGCAGGTCCGCGGGCCAGGGGTGATTCGCGCCTATGCGGGTCCGACCGGCCGCGACAGATTCACCCACGACGGTTGGCTCGACACCGGCGACATCGGTTTTCTCGACTCGGACGGCTATCTCTTCCTGTCCGGCCGCACCGACGACGTGATCAACCGTGGTGGTGAGAAGGTGTATCCTCGCGAGGTCGAGGCGATCCTGCTCGCCGACCCACGGGTGCGCCACGCCGCGGTCGTGAGCCGGCCGGACGCCGTTCTCGGCGAGGTGCCCGTCGCGCTCGTCGTACCGGTGGACATCCCGGACGCCACGTTGCGCTATGACCTGGCGGAACGCTGCGAGGAAGGCCTCGCCAAATTCAAACGGCCGACCAGCATCGAGATCGTCTCGGACCTTCCGGCCAGACCTGCCGACCTGAGCCGGCGGGAGCGTCGGGCCGGGCCGACCACGGGACACTCCCATGCGGCCGCCTGACGATCCGCGCCTCCCATCCACCCTCCCATCCGCGCCTCCCATCCACATCCCGGTCGCATCGACATCCCGATTGACCCGACACTGAATACCGATCATCGCTGTTTCGTCGCCACCGGTGTCCCGTCGGCTTGCTACGGTGCAGTCCGGTCGGCTGTACAGACCGGCCGTCGTCCATCCCGACCCGGACGGCGTCCGCGTGGGTATGGGCAACCTCATGGGGATGGGCAACCTTGGGAATCATCGACAGGTAAAAGGCAAAGAGGGTGCTATGGACGACGGGACACTCGCGGGATTCCTCGCCGACCTGGCTTCACCCGCGCCGGCGCCGGGTGGCGGAGCAGCCGCTGCTCTACAGGCCGCGCTGGGCGCGGCGCTGGTGAGCATGGTCTGCAATCTGACGATCGGAAAGCCCCGTTACGCCGCGCACGAGGCGACGATGCTCGCGGCTCGGACCGACGCAGACAAGGCCCGGGTCGAGGCGCTGGCGCTCGCCGACGCCGACGCCCGGGCGTTCGCGGCCGTCAGCGACGCCTACAAGCTGCCGAAAGACACCGACGGCGAACGTGCCGAACGCAGTCGGGCGATCCAGGCCGCGCTGGTCGGAGCGGCCGAGGTACCGCTGCGGACGGCGGCGGTGGCGGCGGACGTGGTGGGGCTGTGCGCGGCGATTGTCGACGGCGCAAACGTCAACGTCCTCAGCGACGTGGGGGTGGCTGCCGCGTGTGCACGCGCCGCGTTGGACAGCGCCGCGATCAATGTGCGGGTGAACACCGCGGCGATGACGGACGCGGTGAACCGGGACCGTGCCGCCGCCGTCCTCGCAGACCATCTGACGTCTGTGTCCGCAGCGGACGCAATCGTGCATATCGTCGGGGAGCGAATCGGATCATGAGATTGCTCGATGGGCGGTCCATAGCCGCCGAAGTCGGCCGGGGCGTGGTCGAGAACACCGAACGGCTGCGCCAGAAAGGGGTCGTGCCGACGTTGGCGGTGGTATTGCCGACAACCGACGCGGCCGCCCGATCCTACGTGAAGGTCATCGAGCGCGGCGCCGCCAAGGTGGGTGTGCGCTGCATGATCCACGAGCTCTCCGGTGACCGCGCGGAGCTCCTGGCTACGGTCGACCGGCTCGCTGCCGACGACGAGGTGCACGGTCTGATCGTGCAGACTCCCCTACCGTCCGGGCTGTCCGCCAGTGAGATCGGAACCCACATCCCACCGCACAAGGACGTGGACGGGATGAACCCGCTGAGCCTGGGCCGCCTGGCCCTCGGCCTGCCGGGCTTCGCCCCGGCCACCGCCGCCGCGGTCCTGGAGATCCTGCACCGGGGCGACATCAAGCTGGAGGGCACCCGGGTGGTGGTGATCGGACGCAGCCCGGTGGTCGGCAAGCCCGCGGCCCTGCTGCTGCTGGCCGAGGACGCAACCGTGACGGTCTGCCACTCCCGCACAACCGACCTGGTCTCGATCACACATGAGGCGGACGTCGTGGTCGCCGCGGTAGGCAGACCCAAAATGATCGGCAAGGGGTTCATCCGGCCTGGCGCCACTGTGATCGACGTTGGCACGAACGTCACCGAATCTGGCCTGGTCGGCGATGTGGATGCCGATGCGGTGGCATCGGTGGCGGGAGCGCTCACCCCCGTCCCGGGTGGCGTGGGACCGGTGACGACGATGTTGCTGCTGGCGAACACCACGAGCGCGGCCACCCGGTAGTTCGACACCGCCTCCACCGGCCACCCGCCTCACCGGCCACCCGCCACCGGACCCCGTGGCGCCCGTACCGCCCGTAGCGCGTTCAGGCGGTACGGGCGGCCGGTACCTGCGCCGCGAGACGAACGCGGTTCCGTCCGTCGGCCTTGGCCCGGTAGAGCGCCGCGTCGGCGGTCTCCAGCAGGACGGGTAGGTCCACCTCCGTGCCGCTGGCCGTGGCCACACCGACCGAGACGGTCACCGACACGATGACCGCGCCCGCGGACCGGCCATCGACGCGGCAGCGCATTCCAGCCACCTGGCGTCGGATCCGTTCCGCGGCATGGGCGGCGTTGTCCAGGTCGACCTCGCAGAGCAGGACGACGAACTCCTCACCGCCGAAGCGGCCGACCAGATCACGAGGGCGCGTGGCCGCCCGCAGGGCGTCGGCGACCGACGCGAGAACGACGTCGCCGGTCAGATGGCCGAACTGATCATTGACCCTCTTGAAATGGTCGATGTCCACAATGAGTACGGACATCGGCCGGCCCGCCCGCCGGACCCGGGCAGCCTCACGTTCGGCTACCTCACGCCAGTACGCCGGGCTGGCCAGCCTGGTCTTGGCGTCGGTACGCGCGGCCGCGAGCAGTTCCGCGTGCAGCAGACCGCGCTGGAGCAGGAGTGCCGGCGGGGTGGCCGCGAGCATGAGCAGCGGATGCGCGGTCCACAGCACCGCGATGACAATCGCGGAACACATCTCGGTGGCGGCGACCGTGAGCATCTCGCGGCCACCGCCCCCGAACGGGCGACCTACCGGAATCGAACGCACCATACTGGAACATACCGTACTAGAACCTACAGTATTAGAACGTACTGTATTAGAACGTACTGTATTAGAACGTACTGTATTAGAACCTACGGTATTGGAATGTGCCGGAACGGGATGCCTGCGCCGCAGCGTGCCGTGCAGAAGAACTCTGTTGATCACCGTGTAGGTGACGACAGCGAGAAACAACGCGCCGATGCGCCCGGCGGAACCGACCAGCGTTTCAATTCGGTATGGTCCCTGCGTTGGAGCAAGTGCGAGATGCACGATGGATGCGCAGAAACCGGACACGCCTAGAGCCGCCGCGTTGAAAAGCTGTTTGTACCGTGGCTGCGGGCCGATCCCGGCCCGGAAGAGGCAGTAGAGCGGGAGGTGCAGGACGGCCGCGTACACCGGTGGGAGGAGAAGCACGACGGGCAGCGTCCAGGTCGACAGCAGATCCCGGTGCGGCTCCTCTTCCCGGTGACCCGGCGCACCGAGATGTCGCGACGTCTCGATGGCCAGCCGGCCGAGGAGGACGAAGGCCCCGAACGCGAGCAGATCCGCGAATCGGAGGGGAAACTCGACGAGGCCCACCAGCGCGACCGCCAAACACAGAAGATCAACACTGATGACGTAACGGACCAGCAGCGGGGGAAGAGATCGGATCTCGAAGTCCGCAGTATGGCCGGCCAGCCATTCCCGCACACCTCGCAACGCCCGACTCCCGGCCCATCCGGAATGGGACGGCAGGCGGCCTTCGCGCCGATCGACGGATTCCGTTCCTACTGTTCCGACCGTTCCAACGACTTCGATCGTTTCAACGGTTTCAACCATTTTAGCCGAATCAACCGTTCCAAGAGGGTCAGCTGTTCCGGCAGAGTGCGTCATTCTCACGTGCGGAGGTAACGCAATGCGTGACATCATCTGGGGTTGACCTTCCTCGATCGCTCCGTCCCGGTTCGACCCGTCCCGGTCTATTACTCACAGTGCGCCCTTGGAAACAAAGAGTACGAAGGATCGACCCGCAACCGCAACCACTTTCGATGATGTCCCGACATGCAGGCCGTCGGGCGATGTGTGGGGGCGAACCGATCCGCACCACGCCCCCATCCCCTCGACAACCTGTTCGCGCAGGTCAGCGCGTGGATGAGCGAGTCGATCAACCGGTTGTGCGAGCGACCGCCTCGACCATCGCCGCGGTCAGAGCGGCCACGTCGGGACACGTCATGACGTACGGCGGCATCGCGTAGACGAGCCGGCCGAAGGGGCGGACCCAGACCCCCAGCTCCACCAGCAACGGCTGGATCACCCGCAGATCCACGGGTTCGCGGGTCTCGATCACCCCGATCGCGCCGAGCGTCCGGACGTCGGCGACACCGGCAAGCTCGCGAGCGGGCGCCAGCCCCTGTTCCAACCAGACTTGAAGATCACGAACACGCTGTCGCCACGGGCTCGCCGACAGCAGGTCGATACTGGCGTTCGCGACAGCCGCGGCCAACGGGTTACCCATGAACGTCGGCCCGTGCATGAACGCGCCCGCCTCGGACGCGCACACCCCACGTGCCACCTCATCCGTGCACACGGTCGCGGCCATCGACAGGTAGCCGCCGGTCATGGCCTTTCCCACACACATGATGTCCGGGCTGATCCCGGCGTGGTCGCAGCCGAACAGCTCCCCCGACCGACCGAAACCGGTGGCGATCTCGTCCGCAATCAGCAGGACGCCGTGGGCGTCGCACAGCTCACGCAGGCGAGTGAGCCAGCCGGGCGCGTAGAAGCGCATCGCCCCGGCTCCCTGAACGACCGGCTCGACGATCACAGCGGCGATCTCGTGCTGGTGCTGGTCGAGCAACCGGGCGATGTCGGCGACATCGTGCTCGGCGCAGGGTTCGTCGAAACGCGGTCGCGGTGCCGGCGCGAACAGGTGACGCGGGAGCAGGCCGGTGAACAGGTGATGCATGCCGGTGTCGGGGTCGCATACGGCCATGGCGCCGGATGTATCACCGTGGTACCCACGGCGGACGGTGAGCAGTCTCGTCCGCCCGGGCCGTCCGGTCCCCCGCGCGTACTGCAACGCCATCTTGATCGCCACCTCGACGGCGACCGACCCGGAGTCGCTGAAGAACACCTTTGCCAGCGGTGCCGGGGTGATCGCAACCAGAGTCTGCGCGAGCGTCACCGCGGGGGCGTGGGTGAGTCCTCCGAACATCACATGCGCCATGTCGTCAAGCTGGGCACGGATGGCCTGGTCGAGGACCGGGTGGGCGTATCCGTGAATCGCGGCCCACCACGACGACATCCCGTCGATCAGCTCCCGGCCGTCGGCCAGCCGCAGCCGCACCCCGGCCGCCGACGCCACCGGGAACACCGGCAGCGGGTCGGTCACCGACGCGTACGGATGCCACACATGCGCCCGGTCGCCGGCGAGCAGCTCCCCCACGTCGCTGTACCGGCCTGATCCCCACCCGCTGTGCCCCATACCGCATGTCTACCGCGCAGCACGACCGGCCCCGGTAGCCTGCACGAACCTGTCACACTGGAGGCACCGACGGCGGACAGAGGCGGTAGAGGACAGAGGCGGTAGAGCAGCCGGTCCGACGCTGCGATGTCGGTTCCGCTCCCCTACCCCGTCATGATCGATATCGGTGCACTCCTGGCAATCTGAGTGCCTGCTGCCTGCCTGCCGCCGGGAGCGGCGGCGTTTGTGGGGGTCGATACCCGGAAAGACCATCACCGGCAGCGGTATCGGTCTCGCCCGAGGAAGGTCACCGTGTTTCAACTGATCTGGATCGTGCTCACAGGTCTCGTCATCGGTCTGCTGGCCCGCCTCGTCGTCCGGGGCCCGCAGAAGATCCCTTTGTGGCTTACAGTAATCATCGGGATTATCGGCGCATTGGTTGGCAACATCATCGCCGGGGCGATCGGCGTCGCCCACACCGGTGGCGTCGACTGGATACGTCACATCCTGCAGGTCGGTGTAGCCGCCGGGCTCGTCGTCCTCATAACACCCGTGTGGATGAACCGACAGTCCCAGCACAGCGACAGTCGTTATTGACGCACGGTCCTTAGAGCGCCCGGCAATTGGGGACGCGGCGTCGCAGGGCTGGGGCACGCACCTCCCTTCGTTGTCGTCGGTCGGCACCCAACACCAGGGTGACTCCCTCCTCCGCATCGCGATCTACGTACTCCAGCCCTGTTCCTTGATCCACGCCCCTATTGCCGGGCGCTCTTATTGACCCAACCCGTTCACCAAGAACGCCATGCGATGACCGCATGCTGATGCTCCCCCGAGTCCGTCACCGCGGCTGCCGGAACGGGCGACCGCGGTGACGGTAGGGATGACGTCCGACGTCAGTCGGTCATTCGCAGTTGGGGAACTGCGCTCCCACGAGGTTGCAGTTCGTACCCGTCGACGGGTTACCGAACTGGTCGAAGTACCGGAGGTTCCAGGTATCTGAGGTCATTGGAGGAGTTGTCGCTCCGGGGATGAAGCGGAGTACCGCATAGCCGAACTCCGGACGCGTGACCAGGTGTCTGACCGGATAACCGTCGACATCCTTATTGATCATCTGGTTGTCCAACCAGGTCTGCTGGTCGAGCTCGGTACCTGACGAGCCCACGGTCACCTGGGGGGGACGGTGCGGTGAGGTTAGGCTCCCGAAGTCGAGCATCTGATACAGATGCACATGGCCTGAAAGCACCAGGTTGATTCTCGGATCCAGCTGATGCGCTGTGGTGTTCGTGATTGACGTTTCGAGGTTGTGGTCGACCCACTCGGGGTTGCCATGCGGGGTGACGCCATTGATCGTCCAGATCGGTGAATGACTGAGGAGAAAATTGTCGCCCTGCTGAACCAGACCGGCGTTCACCCGGTTGAATTCTGCAGTATATTCGTCGATTTTTTGTTGTGGTGTCTGGTTACAGTCGGCCATGGACTCCGCCGCGGCGCAGGATGAGTCGAGGAGCAGCAGGCCGAGGGCGCCGGCGTTGATCCGTACCGGCGGAGTGTAATACTGCGGAGGGAGGAGACTGCAGGCCGTCGCATTCAAGGTATCCGCCTGGTAGCGGAAATACACATTGCCCGAGCGGTTGCAGGTCTCGTGGTTGCCCCGAACGAACACGATCGGGGCCTGTGCCACCAGGTTTGCCGCCGGCTCAAAAAAGTCGGCGATCAGGCATCCCCAGGTGTGCGGGTTTCCCCCGGTTGCCGGGCCACACGTCGGCGTCTGTGCCTGCGACATGGAGAGATTCGACCGGTAGATGTAGTCACCCACGTGGATGACGAGATCAGGTGGAGTCGGCCTGGTCGCCGCGCTGTCGGCGACACCCCGCATCGGCCAGTACTGCGGCTCTGGTGTGCAGTTCTGCGCCGGCCCCGATACCGGCACCCGGCACCCGGTGTCACCGATCACCGCAATGTGAGCGGGACGCCCGGTAGTGGGCCACTTCGGCACCGGTACCGTCCCGTTCGCGGTGGGGCGGATCGTAACCGCGCCGGCCGTCGCAGGGTCGATCTGCGCGCCGGTGGTCCCTGGCGGGACTGGCAGAGTACACACGGTGGCCGTGCTGGGAAACGCCGCCGGAGTGCTGACGAATGCCTGCGACGGATGAGTCATCTGCTGCCTACCCCCTGGGGTGAACGTCACAAAGGGGCAGGCGCCGTTCACGGGCGTGACATAACGGATCTCGGCACCACGGTCGGTCAGCTGGGTCCACGCCCACGCCTCCTGGGGCACCGGGAGGCCTGGGCCCGGAGCTCCGTCCCAGTCGCCGTGGGTATCGCCCACATTGATGTCGAGGCCATCGTCATGGCCGGTATAGCCGGTGTCCTGCCCGGCCGGAAGGTCTGCGAGTGTGGCGCCACCGACCGCTTCCGCCGTCGGTGGGTACCCGTCTGCCCGGGCTGCGCCCCCGGCCGTGCCGAGTGCGGCGGTGACGAGCAGTACCCCGATGCCCGTCACCGCGATCCTTCTGTTCATGATCCTTTTGATCGCAACTCCCCAGCCTTTCCGTTTCCCGCGTCAGGGGGCACGCCGGCCACGATGGAAATTCATCCATCCTGCACCCCGGAAGGCGCCATACATACAGTAGATTGCCGACTTCGGAAGCCACTGTTTTCAGCGCGGGCGGCCGACCCATTTCAATAAACAACCTCCCGACGGGGTAGACGGTAGAGGGCGACGACCGTTCACCGCAAGCGGCGGACGGTGTCTCCGATTAGCGTGGAAACTACGTGATGAGAAAAACGGGAAAATCGTAGTCATATATCGGCCGCTATCGACCGCCGTTTCGGATTCGGATATCCGGTGGCGGGAACCTTCGGCGCGGTGGGTGCGGCGGCGTGTCGCCGTCGCAGGCTGGCCGCACCCACAATATCGATCATGAAACTTCCGTACGGTTCCGGTTGAGCCGCACAGAGGCGGGAGGCGGTGGTGGGCCGGGCAGGCGCCACGGGCAGGATGAGCGTGTGGTCCTGCCGATTCACGACATCAACCCACTTCGCCGCCGGCCGATCATGACCTGGCTGTTGATCGCGGTGAACGTCGCCGTCTTCGTGCTCTTCGAGCCGATCGTGTCCTCGGTTGCCGGCTCCAGCACGTCAGCCGCGCAGAAGGTATGTGAACAGCAGCGGTTCTTCGACCAGTGGGGAGCGATTCCCGTGGAGATGCTGGAGAACCGGCGCCTTGAGACGGTACCGAGCGGCCGCTCCCCCGGTCGGAACGCCCAGGGTCAGGTGCTCTGCGAGCTGGAGTCCCCGCCGTCGTTCGTCAAGTCACCGGTGCTGTCGGTACTGACGTCGATGTTCCTACACGGAAGCTGGCTGCACCTGCTCGGTAACATGCTGTTCCTTGGCGTCTTCGGCAACAACATCGAGGACCGCATGGGACGATTGCTATATCTGATCTTCTACGTGGTGTGCGGCTACACGGCCGCATACGGGTTCGCACTGTTCGAACCGGAGTCGACCACGACACTCATCGGCGCGTCCGGTGCGATCGCCGGTGTTCTCGGCGCCTACCTCGTGGTATTCCCGCGGGCCAGGGTCATCGGGCTCGTCACGTTCCTGTTCTTCCTGCCGTTCTGGCTGCCGGCATGGCTCGTGCTCGGCTTCTGGTTCGTGCTGCAGTACGTGTACTTCACCGGGATGGGCGTTGCCGACGGCGGCAGCGTGGCCTATGGCGCCCATGTGGTCGGGTTCGTCTTCGGCGCCGTGGCGGTCCTCCCGTTCGTCCGCGAACTGCGGGCCGCGGGGCCCCCTCGGCGTCACGCCCCCGACCACCGCTGGGTCCGCCGGACGCCCTGGTCCTGACGAGTTCCCCGCCAGCCGCCGGTCGCGCGATCATCGTTCCCCTCGCGCGGCCGGCGGCCTCAGGGAAAGCTAGGAAACCGAAACGGGCTCCGGCCGGCGCAGTCCACGCCGCCGCTTCTTCTCGCCCTTCTCGCCCTTCTCAGCTTCCACTTCCACCGCTTTCTCGACCTTCTTTGCCTTGCCGATGGCCTCGGCGGCCCGCGCGACCGATGGCAACGCAACCTCGAGGGCGACCGTCCGCCAGCCCTCGAAGACCTCCTCGGTCCCGAACCCGTTCGCGGCCAGCGCTCGGGCCGCGCCGATGAGCTGTTCGTAGGTCCGCTGGTCGTCGACTTCGTCCGCGCTGTCGTCCTCGGTGGTCCGCTGCGACACCGCGCAGCGGACCTGGAACGACACATCCGCGGGTGCTGTCGCGGGTGATGTCTGCGACAGCGGCGCGTCCGAACCGGTCCGCGTGAGCGTCCAGGTCCGGACAAACACGAACGGCTCGTCCGGGCCGGCCACCGGGAGGCCGCCGACATACTCTTCCAGGATCTTGACAACCCGTTCGACAGATGCCTGCCTTGAATCCCCACTGCTCTTACCCAACCGCATGGCGACGTCCTCCCTCACACGTGAACAATCTCCGGACCGTGGCGGCCGCGAGCAACCTCGCGGGAATCCGGTAGCGCATCTTCCCGGATGCCCTGGTCGCTTCCCGCACCGGGGTGCTCACGAGACATTGGCGACACATCCGTTCATGGGGTGTTTCAACACCGCGACCAGGGTAAAGATCCGCTAATCGGTCTGATCAGAGACGCGGCGCGGCGTGGGCGCCGGAGATGACGCCCACGCCACCTCGGACATCGTCGGAACCCTGACCCAGAAAGGACCACTATGCGTACCCGTGCACAGGTTCCCATCGTCGCCCTGGTCTGGCTCGTCGTAGGCATCGTCATCGCAGTCAGCAAGACCTACGAGGTTCATACCGGCTCCCAGGTGGTCACCTTCATCCTGGCGGTGATCCTCTGGCCCATCCCACTACTCGGCGGAACCATTACAGTCCAGTTCTGAGATCATCCAGTTCGCCGGTCAGTTGGATACGACGTAATGTAACTTAACGTTGTCTTTTTGGTGACGGTCATTATGGTGACGGTCTTGCCGGGTCGTCGAAGCGACGACCCGGCAACCCGGGACACCACCGGATGCTGCCGCACTGAGATCTGCCGCACACGACGCGCTGCCGCGGAAACCGGCAGCCGCCGATTAGGCGGGAGCGGGGGGTCGGGCTCCACCGACTCGGTTAGAATCTGTTTACATAATGTGACTTGTAGTGACAGACAACCCCGGTCAGGCGGAGAATACGGTGTCGGAGAAATCTGCGAACGTGGCCGGGCCGGTTGGGATCACACCGGACGCGACTACGATCCGGGTGTTCCTTTTGGATGATCACGAGTTGGTCCGACGCGGGCTACGCGATCTTCTTGCCGGTGAGCGCGACATCGATGTGATCGGCGAAGCCGATCGCGCTGACGGTGCGGACCAGGCGATCCTCGCGACGCGGCCCAACGTCGCGATCCTCGACGCACGTCTACCGGACGGCAGCGGGATCGAGGTGTGCCGGCAGGTCCGCTCGCAGGACCCGACAATTGGCTGCCTGATCCTCACTTCGTTCGACGACGAGGACGCGCTGTTCACCGCGATCATGGCCGGAGCCGCCGGATACGTGCTCAAACAGATTCGTGGCACCGCCTTGGTGGACGCCGTGCGGCGGGTCGCGGCCGGCCAGTCGCTGCTGGACCGCACAGTGACGCCACGTGTACTCTGTCGGCTCCGGCAGGGGTCCGACCAGGGCGGGCGGCTTGCCGGCCTGACCGACCAGGAGCGTCGCATTCTCGCGCTCATCGCCGAAGGGCTCACCAACCGACAGATCGCCACCCGCATGTTCCTGGCGGAGAAGACGGTGAAGAACTACGTGTCCAGCCTGCTGTCCAAGCTCGGGCTGGAGAGTCGGACCCAGGCGGCGGTGTTCGCCACCAGGCTCGGCGGCTAGAACGGCACCTTGACCACGGTTGCCCGCCGGAGACAACAACGGCACGTGCCCGAAAACACTGCGACAATTCATCCGGGTTGACAGCCGTCCGGGGTCGACCCAGTGAGGGGACGCTAGTCCGCGTCGTGGAGGGGTGCCACTTTGATCAACAAGGTCCTGGTCGCGAACCGCAGCGAGATCGCTGTCCGTGTCTTCCGAGCCGCGAACGAACTGGGCCTACGTACTGTCGCCGTCTACACGCCCGAAGACGTGGGTTCGCTACACCGGATAAAAGCCGATGAAGCATATGAACTCGGCGAACCGGGGCATCCCGTCCGGGGATATCTGGATGTCGACGCTCTGCTGGCCGTGGCGAAACGGGTCGGCGCGGACGCGCTGCACCCGGGCTACGGCTTCCTGTCGGAGAGCGAGGCGCTGGCCGAAGCGTGCGTGCTGGCCGGCATCACCTTTGTCGGTCCCCCGCCGGACGTGCTGCGCCTGACCGGCGACAAGGTGGCCGCCCGCGAGGCTGCGGTAGCCGCGGGCCTGCCGGTGCTGCGGGCCTCGGCGCCACTGACGGACCCGGCCGCGGCCGCCGACGCCGCGGCGTCGGTGGGCTTCCCACTGTTCGTGAAGGCCTCGGCCGGTGGTGGCGGTCGTGGGCTACGCCGGGTGCACCGGGCCGATGATCTCTCCGATGCGGCGGCAAGCGCGATCAGAGAGGCGGCGGCGGCGTTCGGCGATGGAACGATCTTCCTTGAGCAGGCGGTGAACCGGCCCCGCCACATCGAGGTGCAGGTTCTCGGCGACACGACCGGAAAAGTCGTCCACCTCTATGAACGGGACTGTTCGGTACAGCGCCGCCATCAGAAGGTCGTCGAGGTGGCGCCCGCGCCGCTGCTCGATCCGGCCGTACGTGACCAGCTGTGCGTGGATGCGCTCGCGTTCGCCCGGCATGTCGGCTATGTCAATGCGGGCACGGTCGAGTTCCTGGTCGCGGCCGACGGCTCACACACCTTCATGGAGATGAACCCGCGCATCCAGGTCGAGCACACCGTGACCGAGGAGATCACCGGTGTCGATCTGGTCGCGGCCCAGCTGCGGATCGCCGCCGGTGCGACTCTGGCCGACCTGGGCCTCACCCAGGAATCGATCACGATCCGCGGGGCCGCGGTGCAGTGCCGGGTGACCACCGAGGACCCGGCGGACGGCTTCCGCCCGGACATCGGGAAGATCACCCGATACCAGTCCCCGGGCGGCCCGGGAGTTCGGCTGGACGGGGCGACCTACGAGGGTGCGCAGGTCACCCCGTACTTCGACTCGCTGCTGGTCAAGGTGACGACCCGGGGCGCCACCTTCGAGCAGGCCACCGGGCGGGCCCGCCGGGCGCTGGCGGAGTTCCGGGTCCGCGGTGTGCGCACGAACCTGACGTTCCTGCGCCGGTTGCTGGCAGAGCCGGACTTCCTGGCCGGACGGGTGACCACGTCCTTCCTGGACGACCGGCCCGCGCTGTCGGTCGGTGACGGCGGAACCGACCGGACCAGCCGCCTGCTGGACCGGCTCGCGCACAGCACCGTCAACGGCCACAAGCGACCGGCCGGCGCGTTGGTCGACCCGGTGACCGTACTGCCGTCGTTGCCCCCCGCCATGGCGCCGGCCGGGTCCCGTCAGCTTCTCGCCGAGCTCGGACCACGGGAATGGGCGGCGCGGCTGCGGGCGTCCGAGCAGCTCGCGGTCACCGACACCACCTTGCGTGACGCCCATCAGTCGCTGCTGGCCACCCGCCTGCGGACCACTGAGATTCTCGCGGCGGCGCCCGCGTACTCCAGGCTCACCCCCGAGCTGCTGAGCCTGGAGTGCTGGGGCGGGGCGACCTACGATGTGGCGCTGCGGTTCCTGGCGGAGGACCCGTGGGAACGTCTCGCCGCCATCCGCGAGCGGGTACCGAACATCTGCCTGCAGATGCTGTTGCGCGGACGCAACGCGGTCGGTTACACCCCGTACCCCGATGACGTGGTCCGGGCGTTCGTCGCCGAGGCGGCCACAACCGGTATCGACATCTTCCGCGTGTTCGACGCGCTGAACGACATCGAGCAGATGCGGCCGGCGATCGACGCGGTCATCGAGGCTGGCGCGGTCGCCCAGGGCACGCTGTGTTACACCGGTGACCTGGCGGATCCGGCAGAATCGATCTATACCCTCGACTACTATCTCCGCCTGGCCGAACAACTCGTAGCCGCCGGCACCCACGTACTCGCGGTCAAGGACATGGCGGGGCTCCTGCGACCGGCCGCGGCGCGCATCCTGGTGACGGCGCTGCGGGCGAACTTCGACCTGCCCGTCCAGGTACACACCCACGACACCGCCGGCGGTCAGCTCGCCACCCTGCTCGCGGCGGCCGACGCCGGCGCGGACGCCGTCGACGCTGCGGCCGCGCCGCTGTCGGGTGGGACCAGCCAGCCGAACATGTCCGCGTTGGTCGCCGCCACCGACCACACCCGGCGCGCGACCGGGATCGACCTGGCCGCACTGTCCGCCATGGAGCCGTACTGGGAGGCTGCGCGTGATCTCTACGCGCCCTTCGAGGCGGGCCTGCGGGCGCCGACCGGCGCGGTGTACCGCCATGAGATCCCCGGCGGGCAGCTGACGAACCTGCGCCAGCAGGCGATCGCGCTCGGACTGGGCGCGAAGTGGTCACAGGTGCAGGAGTGTTACGCCCTGGCCAACGACCTGCTCGGCAAACCCATCAAGGTCACTCCGACCAGCAAGGTCGTCGGGGACCTGGCCTTGTTCATCGCAAGCGGCGACATCGACGTCGCCGCGCTGCGGGACAACCCCCAACGCTACGACCTGCCGGCGAGCGTCCTGGGCTACCTGGCGGGCGAACTCGGTACCCCGCCGGCAGGTTTCGCCGAGCCGTTCCGCGAACGCGCACTCGCCGGCCGGCACCCGGCCGCACCCGCGGCCGAGCTCAGTGCGGCGGACTCCGCGGCGCTGGCCGGCGCCGGCCGGCGGGAGACCCTGTCCCGGCTGCTGTTCCCGGGTCCGTGGAAGGACTACACCGCGGCCCTGGCCGCGTACGGCAACAGCTCGGCGATCCCCACCGAGGAGTTCTTCTACGGCCTCACCCCGGGTAAGCCGGTGGTCATCACGGTCGAACCGGGTGTCGAGACCATCGTCGAGCTGCACGACATCGGTGGACCGGACGACGCGGGTATGCGCACCCTCTACCTGCGGGTCAACGGAGCGCCACGGCCGGTGTCGGTACGGGACAACTCCATCGCGCCGGCGTCCAATGCCGCCCGGCGTGCCGATCCGGGCGATCCGGCCGAGATCCCCGCGGGGCTACCCGGCCTGGTCACCTACGCAGTCGCCGCCGGCGACCGGGTCAGCCAGGGTGGTCGGCTCGCGACCATCGAGGCCATGAAGATGGAGGCGGCCGTCACCAGCCCACACGCGGGAACCGTCACCGAGCTGCTCCGCTCGTCCGGTGTCTCGGTCGAGGTCGGCGACCTGCTGCTCGTCGTCACCCCGGACCCGACCGGCAGCTGACGCAGGACGCCGATCCCGGACCCGAGATCGACCGCTCGGGCCCGGGATCGCGCGGGCGGGCCCATGGGCTCTGCCCCATGGCGCTGCCCTATGCGGCTGCGAGGAAGCGGTCCAGGACCCGGACACCGAAACGCAGCGACTCGACCGGCACCCGTTCGTCCACACCGTGGAACATCCCGGCGAAGTCGAGGTCCGCGGGTAGCAGCAGCGGGGAGAAGCCGAAGCATCGGATCCCGAGCCGGGCGAAGGACTTGGCGTCCGTGCCTCCCGAGAGCATGTAGGGGACGACCCGGGCGGCCGGGTCCTCGGCCCGCAACGCGCCGGCCATGGCGTCCACCAGCGGTCCGTCGAACCCGGTTTCCAGTGCCTGGTCGTAGACGACCCAGTCACGGCGGACCGCCGGGCCGATCAGTTCGTCGATCTGGCGAAGGAACTCCTCCTCCTGGCCAGGCAGGAAGCGGCCGTCGACGTAGGCGGTGGCCTCGCCCGGGATGACGTTGACCTTCGCACCGGCGTTGAGCTGGGTGGGGTTCGCCGTGTTGCGGATGGTGGCGCCGATCATGCGCGATATCGGCCCCAACTTGGCGATCGTGGTCTCCAGGTCCTCGGCGTGCACGTCGATGCCGAGCGCGTCGCCGACGGAGTCGAGGAACATGCGCACGGTCGGGGTCAGGACCACGGGGAAACGATGGCGGCCCAGGCGCACGACCGCCTCACACAGCGCCGTGACCGCATTGTCATCGTTGATCATCGATCCGTGTCCCACCCGGCCGGCAACGGTGAGCTTCATCCAGGCGATGCCCTTCTGGGCCGTCTCGATGAGGTACAGCCGCAGGTCGTCGGAGACCGTGTAGGAGAAGCCGCCGACCTCGCTGATCGCCTCGGTGCAGTCGGCGAACAGCTGTGGGTGATTGTCGACCAGCCAGCGGGCGCCCAGGGTTCCGCCAGCCTCCTCGTCAGCCACGAAGGCGAGGACCAGATCACGCGGTGGACGGCGACCGGACCGGACAAGATCACGGATGACCGCGAGCGTCATCGCGACCATGTCCTTCATGTCGACAGCGCCCCGCCCCCACAGGCACCCGTCGACGATGTCGCCGCTGAAGGGGTGCACCCGCCAGTCCGCCGGATCCGCCGGCACCACGTCGAGATGACCGTGGATGAGAAGCGGCGCCCGACTCGGGTCGCGGCCTTCGACCCTGGCGATGACGCTGGTACGGCCCGGTTCGGATTCCAGCAGGGTCGTCTGCAGGCCGACCTCGGCGAGTGTGGCGGCAACGTACTCGGCGATGGCCCGTTCGTTCCCGTCACCACTGCCCCGGTTCACCGAGTCGATCCGCACCAGGTCCCGGCAGATCTCGACAGCCTCATCCTGTGCGATTGCGCTGCGTATCGGAACCAGGTCAGATGTGGTCGACAGGGACGTCGGGGAGGTTGTCGTGTCATTGGAGACCGGGTGATTGCTCGCCATCAGACCAGTCTGCCAGTGTGGTTGAAGATCAATTATGACGAGAGCTGCCGTCAACACCGTTGACTACTGACGGCGCCATCGCCGCCGTCAGCAACCGCCGTGGGTTGCCGCCACCGTTGGCCGCAACCGTCCACATATCGCTGCCGAAGTCCCCGGGCAGCGCGTAGGTGAGTGTCTCGTCGTCGAGCCAGACCGCCTGATCGTCGACACTCCGGTTCTCGGCCAGCGGTGTCTCGCCCATGGTCGAAAGATCGAGGACGTAGAGCCGCCAGGGCGCATCGGCGGGAAGGCCCGGCACCCGTTTCTTGAATGCCAGCCGGGTCCCGTCCGGTGCCAGGGAGGGACATTCGACGTTCTCACGCACAGTGGTGAGCGTGCGGGCCGCGACGTCACCCCGGACCAGGTAGGTGCTCCCGCCGGTGGCGAGCGTCGCGTAGAAGTGATCGTCGTCGGCGAAGGTCACGCCCCAGAAGTTGACGTCGGCGTTGCGGTAGGCATGCCCGTCCTTCACGACCTGGTAGTCCTCCAACGTGCGCTGAAGGGTCCAGGTGCGGGTGTCCAGGATCGAGGTACGGGTGGAGAACTGCCCGACCCCGTAGGAGTCGCCGCTGACGAAAACCGTCCATGCGACCAGATGGCCGCTCGGCGAGACCCGCGCCCGGGTGGGGATGCCGTCGAGGAAGTAACGCCGCTGTTCGCGCAGGCCCGCGTCGAGTATCACCGCCGCGAAGGTGTCCGACACCGCGGCGTGCACCGCCTGCAGGCAGATACCGGTCCCGACCGCGGCGTAGAAGCGCAGGCAGTGAACCGTGGATGCGGTACGCGGACCGTCCGGGTCCGCCGACGGCACCGATGTCAGCTCGTCACGGTGCGGACCCCAGACCATGTTGCGGAAGACCAGCATCGGCGCCCGGGTCGAACCCGCTGCGGTGAGCGTGACCTGCCCTGCGGTCACCGGTGGGCCGGACGCCGTGCGATCCCTGCGGTCGCCGCGGTCGGCGGCATGGCGCACCGCGCCCACGGCGACGGCGGTGAGCAGCCCTACGGCGCCGAGCAGGACGAGCAGTCGGGTACGTACGGTCACTAGGTCGTCTCCCGTGGCGCATTGGGTGCTGCGATGGGTACTGCGATGGGCCGGATGAATGCGCTCGCCGCGACGCAGGTCGCCAGCGTCACCGTGGCGACGATCAGTGCGGTGTGACTCCCCCACGCCGTCCAGGCCACGCCGAACGACAACGAACACCCGAAGCGGGCGCCGGCCTGTCCGGTCTGTACCAGCGCCAGGCCGCTGGCGCGCAGCTCGGCCGGCACCGAGCCGGCCGCGGCCGCCATGAGCACCCCGTCGGTCGCGGCGTAGAAGGCGCCGTGCAGGACGAGCACCGCGACCGGCAGGCCGGCTACAACCAGGCCGGCTACCGTCACCGGCCCGACCGGCTCTCCCGTTGCGTGGGTCGGCGCGAGCAGCAGCCCGTAGGCCACGAGCAGGCCCAGATGCCCGGCGAGGAAGACCCGCCAACGGCCGAACCGGTCGGCGGCGTGGCCGAGCGGCACGGCCAGCAGCAGGAACGCGCCCGCCGTACCGAGCGGCAGGAGCGGGAACCAGCGCTCGGACAGATCCAGACGTCGCTGTAGCAGCAGGTAGACAAAGGAGTCGCTGACCGTTGCCAGGCCCAGTACAAACGCGCAGCCGGTGAGCCGCCGCAGGTGCGGTCGGCCCAACAGAGCGAGCGCCGCGCGCACGGACACCGTGGCTGCCGCCGCGGCCGGCCGGCCTGTGGCCGGCGCCGGGGCGACCGCGGCACCGCTGGGCGGGGCCGTCGCCGGGACGCGTCCGGGAGCGAAGAGCAGGAGGACCAGCACACCCATGGTGGCGATGCAGAAGCTCACCACGAAAACGGCGTCGAAGCCCCCGGCAGCCGTCCGCAGGACGAAAAAAGCCGTGAGTGGACCCAGCAGCGCTCCGGTGGTGTCCATGGCCCGGTGCACGCCGAAGGAACGGCCCTGGGCCTCGGGCGGCGCGGCAAGTGAGATCATCGCGTCGCGAGGGGCCGTGCGCAGGCCCTTGCCCGTGCGGTCGACGGCGAGTACAGCACCGATCAACGGCACGCTGTGGACGGCGAGCAGGGCCGGCTTGCACAGGGCGGACAGGCCGTACCCGAGCGCCGCGGTGGTCTTGTGCCGCCGGCCACGGTCGGCGAGGTGGCCGCCGACGAGGCGGACCAGTGCGCTGACCCCGTTGTAGACGCCGTCGAGCAGACCGAAGCCCAGCGGGGACAGACCCAGCTCGGCCACCAGGTACAGCGGCAGAACGGCGGTGACCATCTCCGAGGAGACATCGGTGATGAGACTGACCGTGCCCAGCACGAGCACCGTGTGCGGCACCGCCCGCAGCACGGTGCGAGCGGCCGGCCGGGCCACGGCGCGGGTGTCGGCGGCGGGCAGCGGGCCGAGGGTCCGACCCGGGTGCGGACCCGGGCCGGACGACTCGGACGCAGTACGGGCGTCCGCTACGTACACGGTCTGCTAGTTCCAGATACCGGTGATGTCCGATGCGGTCGCGGCGTTACCCGCATGGGTGGTGAGGCCGCTGAGGTCCTCCAGCGTGCGTAGCACGTTGTAGTGGTTGTAGGTCGTCGACGAGCTGCCGCCCACGATGACGTGCTGCCCGTAGACAACGGTGGCGATGTGGTTGCTGCTGGAACCGTTGTCCTCGTCGAAGGTCAGGACGAGCAGGCTGTTGTGGGTCTTGGCCCAGGTGGCGTAGGCGCCGAGGTTGTTCTGCACCCACGTGTCACCGGTGGAGACCGAGCAGTCGTGCATGTCGTTGCACAGGTTCGGAACGACGAACGAGACCTTCGGCAACGTGGTGTAGTCGGTCGGGAACTGCGTGAACGTGTAGGCAGTGTTCAGCGGCACATTGCTGAAGGCGAACCACGGGTTGTGCTTGCGGGCGTACTTCGTGCTGCTCTTGGTGCACACCGTCGAACCCTGCGAGGGCAGGCCCTCGTTGTAACTGCCCCAGGTCAGACCCGCTCCGATGAGTTCGGAGCCGAGGTTGGCCGCACTGCTGAACTGCGGGATGTAGCAGCTGTCGTCGGTGATGCCCTGGGTGCTGCCGGAGAAGAGCGCAAGGTAGTTGGGCTGGCTGGGGTGGGTGATGCCATACGAGGACGAGAGGTTGGCGCCGCCGCTCTTCAGCGTGTTGTTGATGTATGGCGCGCTCGAGCTACCGATAATCTGCGAGTAGGAATGGTTCTCCAGCACCACCACGACCACATGGTCGGGTGTGGGCAGCGCGGCGGCCTGCGCGCTGGCTGGCAGGAGACCGACGGCCGCGGCTGTCAGACCGGCGGTGGCACCGAGCGCTGCCAGCGCCCAGCGCGGGCGTCGCAGGCGGGCGGGAACGGACACAGCAGACCTCCGGAAAATGCCTCGGGGAACAACACAGGGGCGTCAACTGGGCGGGCGTCAGACTAAGCGCGCGGTTGCCATCCCGTCAGCAGACCGAACGTGACGACCACGCAAACAGTTGTGTCGGCATGTGGTTCCGGTTGTTACCGACCTCATAGTCCACTGTCCGGTATGCACGGTTAACACCTATAATGACCTGATCATGTATGGTCAGGCGTGGACAGCTCATTCAGATTATCGAAACAACACGCCAGCATGGCGCCAGGAATCGGCAATTACCATCAGCACGCGAAGCTGCCTGTTTTTCCCGCCACAGCAGGCGACGCGCACCTGTTGTTCATCATCGCGGAATACAGATTTTGCAACTCCGCCCTAATCTCGCCGACAGACTTCCGGTTCGTCACCGGCGAACCCGGTATTCCGACCGAGGGACAAGGTGGAGGATGACACGCTTGCGCCAGCCGTTCAGCCGGCGGGCATACTTTCCAGCGTCCGGTCGAGCGGCCGGCGGCGCGACCACCGCTACCAGGGGCACCACCGCTACCAGGGGCACCACCGCTACCAGGGGCCGAGTCCGCAGCGCCGCGCTCACGCTGAGCACGATCACCGTGCTCGTGCTCGCCCAGCCGACGCCGGCACAGGCTGCCGACTCCACCCAGTACGGCGGCGACACCTCCCGCGGCCTCGGGGTCGCCATCCCGTTCAGCGGTTTCACCGACCGCAATGGGCAACCGGTCGCGATCTCGGGCGCGGTGGGCGCGGACCTCGTTCTCGGCTCGACCGCCCAGCCGTATCTGCCGTGCCAGCACTTCGATCCGCGGACGGGCACCGGTGACACCTTCGTGAATGCCTGCGAGGTCCGCGGAAGCTACGCCACGTACACGCGGTTCGCCGCTGGCAACGGCATTCTTTTCCCACACGGCTACTTCATGCCCGACACGCAGCCGGACCTGGTCGAGGGCGGCTCGCTGCGGACGGACTGGGGCGCGCGCACAGCCGGGCTCTCGCTGGAGTTCTACCCCGACGTCACCCGCGACCAGGAGTACGTGCACTCCCGTTTCTACGTCGACAGCTTCAACCACCGGGCGAACGGCTGGACCTACGCCGCCTATGTGGGAACCATCGCCCTCGCCACCCTCGCGGACCCGGGTACCGCCCAGATCACCGGTAACGTGACCAGAGGTGGGGCGCTGCCAGCCAAGAACGAGATCAGGTTCATGATCTTCGGTGGCGACGCGCGCTCGTCCGCGGGATACCCGATCTCCTCCTTTGCGGTCACTTACAGCAGCGGCGGCGCCGGCTGGACCAGCGGCGCAATGTACGCCGGGTCACAGCGGGTCACCGTCGACGACACCGCCACCGGACACCAGTGCATATACGATCTTCGTAAAATCACCGGTTCGGACAACCACCTGGATTTCGACGTCGCCCGTCCCGGCTTCGGCCGCAGCGGTGGACGGTGCAACTTCGCGTGAGAGCGCCCGGCCACAGGGGCATGGATCAAGGGATGGTGTAGCGCTGAGGTGCCATTCGTGTTAATCACCACGGCTGACGCCGGTAAGCGCTTAGCGTGGTGGCGTGAGGCGAATTGCCGCGGGACCGCGTGCTGCGAGGCTGGCAGCACGCCACCGGTACGGGTACAGGCGGCTGGCTACAGCCATGGCCGGACTTTACCTCGCATGCGGACTCATGATCCCCGCCTGCGACGGCCAAAATACACCGATCAGACCATCCACGGCCGCCGATTGTCGAGAACCTGGAGTAACCAAGGACCAGATCACGTTGGGGATGCTGTATCCCGACACCGGAAACGCAGCCTCGCTGTTCCTGCCCTTCCGCGCGGGTGTAGACGCCCGACTGGGCGTCGCGAACAACGCGGGTGGAATAAATGGCCGCGAGGTGGTGTACACCTGGCGCGACGACGAGTCCCGAGCGACTGCCAATCTCGCCGCGGCACACAGCCTGGTCGACACCGACGATGTCTTCGGCATCATCGAGTCCACCTCGGTGGCCAGCGGGTCGGCTGCATTCCTGCACGACCGCGGGATACCGGTCACCGGCACGTCCCTGGAAACACCCTGGACGATCTATGACAACATGTTCAGCTACTCCAACCTGATTGCCAACGGTACGTCCATCAGTACCTGGGGGGACTTCGTCGCCGCTCACGGCGGTCACACCGCGGTCGTGGCCCAGGCGACCTTCTCCGCTACATCGCTGAGCGTCGCCGCCGAACTGACCGCAAGCCTGCGATCAGCGGGTGTCCGTGTCGTGGCGACCCTCGACGTGACCGGCCCCATCGACGCCGCCGACATCGGGGGACGAATCAGGGACAGCGGGGCGGACGTCCTCGTCGGTGCTGTGACCGCCGCGTCCTTCGGCCAGGTCGTCGCGGCTGCCCGGGCCGCCCGGGCCGGCCTACGGGTCATCCTCTCCCCGACCGGCTATGATCAGAACGTTCTGCGCCTCTTCGGAACCACCCTTGCCGGCGTCTACATCTTCGTCGACTACGCCCCCTTTGAATCCGACACACCCGCACATCGAGAATTTCTCCAGGCCGTGCCCTATTACGCACCACAACTTCAGCCACCGAACCAGCAGGCCGCGCTCTCCGGCTGGATCTCAGCGGACATGTTCCTTCGAGGCCTTGCCGACGCCGGACCCTGCCCCACCCGCCAGCGGTTCATCACCGGCCTGCGTGCGGTGCACGACTATGACGCGCACGGACTGCTGCCCGCTCCCGTGGACTTCACCGCCGGTTTCGGTCAACTCAACCGTTGCTACACCTTCCTCCAGGTCAGTTCGGACGGGAAACGCTTCCAACTCGTCCCGCCCACGCCACTGTGCGGCTCACGGCTCGGCTGACCGCTGACGGCTCGGCTGGCCGCGACGGTCGCGGGCATCGCGGCGATCGGTCACGTCACCCGATCACTGGGGAGCGAAGACCAGCGTCACGGTCTGGGCGGCGCCGGTACCGTTCGATGCGACTTCGACGCTCTGGTTGTATCCCACGAAGGTCAGTTCCGTCGTGCTGTCGGACTTGACCTGGTGTTGGAACGTATAGCCGGCAGCGGGCATCGCCTGGCGGTAGTAGCGGATCGCCTCATCCCCGGTCACACCGCTCAACGCAAGGGTCGCCCCGAGGCCCCCGGACGCTACGACCGTCGGCGTCGCCCCCTTGGGGAACGGGAAGTGCTTGGGGACAACCGTTCCCCGCAGTGCGGCGATTCCCGCCGTCGCGGTGGCAGCTGCGGTCGCTGTCGTCGCCGGGGACGCCGTCGGCGCCAGGTCGAGGTCGGTCGGCAGGTTGGTGGGCATGGCGGCTGCGGACGCGCCAGCCACCGGCACCGACGCCGCGGGCGCGCTGGCGGGCGTTGACCCGCTGCCGCACCCACCGAGCAGGAGCTCCAGACCCAGCGTGGCACCAACCGTCACCATCCGCACCTGTTTCCTGCTGGCCCAACCCATCGACGTGCCCGTCATGGCCGCACTGCCCACAGGTCTCCCATCTGGTGCGTTGAGTCGTAGCTGCATGAACCGTAGGTTAATTGGTCGAAGAAAGATCCAAAACAAGGGCTGACCTACGGAAGGTCCAGGTTGGTGGTTGTGGACGACGGGTGTTGGTTAAAGATCAACTAGCGAACGCAATGTCGTCAACACTGTTGATTATAAGGGAGAAGTCATTACAGAGAGTAACTTCAACTCCGCGGATGCGACCGGACTAGTCAACACATGACCCCGACGTGCCATGCCCGAATTGCCCTCGAAGGAAGAACCGTGTGTATATTACACATCGACGTTCTGTGATGGGAGGCTGCGTGGCAACGACACGAACACCGCAATCCGCTCCTCTGCTGACACCTGCTGAGGTAGCCACCATGTTCCGGGTGGACCCCAAGACGGTGACCCGCTGGGCCAAGGCCGGGAAGTTGACCTCGATCCGTACCCTCGGCGGGCACCGCCGCTACCAGGAAGCCGAGGTCCGGGCGCTCCTCGCGGGCATCCAGCCCGGAGACACCCTGGGCTAGAAGCCGTCAGGCCAAAGGCCGCGCGAACAAACCATCCTCGCGCGGCCTTTGGCCGGTGTGACCTTTCAGGCCTCCGGCCGCGCGAACAAACCATCCTCGCGCGGCCTTTGGCCGGTGTGACCTTTCAGGCCCGGCCTTTGAGCAGCAGATTCCAGTACATCAGCGGCAGGCCGTAGCGCTTGAGGTACCACATGTCGCGACGTTCCCGCTGGGCGTTGACCAACCATGGAGGAAACGTCGGATGGGGACGCATGGTGTAGTCGAACTCGGCCAGCAGCATCTTGTTCCGTGCAGTGGTCAGCGGACACGAGGCGTACCCGTCGTACTGTCGCGCGGCGGGTTGGCCGTTCATGACCGACAGTAGGTTCGCGACGACGACGGGCGCCTGCTTGCGGATGGCCGCGCCGGTCTTGGCATTGGGCGAGCTGCTGGCATCCCCGAGGGAGAACACGTTGGGGTAGCGAGTGTGTTGCATCGTGTGCTTGTCGACACTGACATACCCGGCCAGGCTGGTTGGGTCCGCCAACGGACTTTTCTTGATCCAGTCTGGTGCGCTCTGCGGGGGGACGAGATGCATCAGGTCATAGCCGATGTCGTCGGTGACACCGGTGGCATGGTCGATGACGACAGCACGGCGCGATTCGGGGTCGACCTCGGTGAGTTCGCTGTTGAGGCGAACCTCGATGCCATAGCGGGCCACGACCGTCGCCAGCACGTCGGCGAACTCCGGCACACCGAACAGGGCGGGGGTGGGCAGCACGAGTACGACCCGGATGTCGTCGAGGACACCGTGCCGGCGCCAGAAGTCGCACGCCAGGTACGCGATCTTCTGGGGAGCGCCGCCGCACTTGATCGGCCCTGCGGGCATGGTGAACACCGCGGTGCCCGACCGCAGCGAGCGGATCATCTCCCAGGTCTTGGGTGCAAGCTCGTAGGTGTAGTTACTCGACACCCACGGTGTGGTGACGGCCTCCCCCATCCCGGGAATCGTCGTCCAGTCGAGTTGGATTCCCGGACAGACGACGAGATGGTCATAGCCGATCCGCGCACCGCCACCGGTGGTGACGATCTGATTGTCGGTGTCGATCGTCTCGGCGCGGTCGCGGATCCAGGCGACGCCGGCGGGCATGACCCCGGCCTGCGGGCGGGCGCTGCTCGCAAGAGGTGCGCACCCGCCCCCGACGAGGGTCCACAGCGGCTGGTAGTAGTGGGTTTCGGCCGGGTCGATGAGGCCGACGTCGACGCTACCGGCGCGGCGCAGGCGGGCCGCGACGGAAATTCCGGCACTTCCCCCGCCGATGATGAGCGTGGTGTGGTGGCTGGTCGTAGCCATGGGCAGCATCCCTTGTGCACCGACAGGTGGGGTCAGGCCGGATCGGTGATGATGGGCGGGCCGACGATCAGGCGCGTGCGGCGCAGCCATCACTCTTCCCGCAATGATCATAGCAGCGTCGCCCGTACCGCCGAGTGTGATCCTCAGACCGACCGGCAACAGAGCGCCCGGTTCAGATCAGCGACGGCTCCGGAACGGGTCGCCATGGTAAACTTGTATGCGGCAACAAATATGCGCTACTCGCAGATGGAAAGGTCAGCGCTTCATGACTGCCACCATCGAGGCGCCACCCCCGGCATCAGCGCCGGCGCCGGACGCAGGCAGCACCCCCTACTCGCACCGGCAAATCATGGTCATTATGTCCGGCCTGATGCTCGGCGTACTACTCGCGGCCCTGGATCAGACGATCATCTCCACTGCACTCACCCGGATCAGCGAGGACTTCCACCGCCCCGACCTCTACAGCTGGGTCGTGACGTCCTACCTGCTGACCGCAACGGCGAGCACCCCGCTGTACGGCAAGCTAGGTGATCTCTACGGCAGAAAAACGATCTTTCAGATCGCGATCGTCATCTTCCTGCTGGGGTCAGCCCTGGCCGGGCTCAGCCAGAGCATGTTTCAGCTGATCATATTCAGAGGCGTGCAGGGCGTGGGTGCCGGTGGACTGATCTCGCTGGCTCTCGCGATCATCGGCGACGTCATCCCGCCCCGCGAACGAGGCAGGTACCAGGGCTACTTCGGAGCGGTGTTCGGTGCCTCCAGCATCCTCGGCCCGCTGATCGGAGGCTTCCTGGTCGACCAGGCGTCCTGGCGCTGGGTGTTCTACGTCAACATCCCGGTCGGCGTCATCGCGCTCATCGTCATACACAGGGTTCTGACGATCGACTATGAGAAGCGTGCCGCACGCCTGGACATTCTCGGGGCCGCGCTTCTCGTCGGCGGGGTGTCACTGTTCCTGAT